>JARRQC010000185.1:2685-10447 GCA_037382165.1 bacterium
TGCTGATCATGGGAGTGATTGTCTTCACCATGCTGCCGTTTGTAAGTTACCTGGGTGAGATCAACCAGGAAATGAAGCTTCCCGGAAGCCTTTTCTGGCTGGAAGAATGGATGAAGGAAAAGGAGGACCAGGCGCTCTTACTTACCGAGGCTTTTCTGAAGACTTCCACCATCGGGGGGTTGCTGGTTAATTTATTCATTGTTGCCCTGGTGCCCGCTATCGGGGAGGAATTGCTGTTTCGGGGGGCTTTGCTGAAGCTTTTTACCCAAATCACCAGGAATCATCATTTGGCCGTTTTCTTTTCAGCCTTTTTGTTTGCCGCCATACATCTCCAGTTTTACGGTTTTCTTCCCCGTTTCTTTATCGGCCTGCTATTGGGATATGCCTGTATCATTACCGGGAATTTATGGATACCCATATTCATTCATTTTGTCAATAACAGCACCTCAGTGATTGTCTATTACCTGCATTACAACGGCTATATCAAAATTCCCATGGATGAGTTCGAGATCGTAAAGTGAGCTCGGTGATTCGCGGCCCACGGCCATGACAGTGGCCTGTTTTGCCGTTCGATCTGCACGAACTCAGCAATGTCATCTACCGTAGCAAACTGGTCGTTCAACTGGATACGGGTATTCGTACCGTAGGTTCTTGAATTGACCGGTGGTCCGACATAGATATAACTTACCAGCGACTTCTTTTCCAGTTTCTGAACTTCGGTCGCCTCCGGCAGGTTCATTTTCACTTTGTAGGAAACCTCCCGCATGGTGGTTGTCACCATGAAGAAGAACAACAACATGAAGATAATATCCGGCAATGAAGAGGTATTGATTCCCGGACTTCCTTTTCCTTTTTTTACTTTAAAGCGCATGTTATGATCCTCCTATATCTTCAGGTTCAGCTTCTGATATACGTATGGGCACAGCGGAATTAATACCCTTTATGCGTTCTTCATCCACGAGCTGGGTATATTTAATACCGAACAGTTCCATGGCGAGTTCATCTTTCATTTCATTGAACGCTGCTGCGAGTTCATTCTGGACTTTTATATACATCTCGTAGGATGTACCCCGGTCATTCTTCAATGAGATGATTCCTTTCGAGGTCATCAACTCCCTGTTAAGTTCTTCGATGAACTTGGGAGTCACTTCAGGAAATTCGGGGTTATCCGGATGAATGGCCATAAAATCCTTTGCAAGATTTTTCAGGTTACGAACGTCTGCTGGTTTACCATTCACCATCAGCCTGTCCTGGCTGTTGACCAGGACTTTCATCACGTTTCTTTCTTTTACGTCTATATCCTGTTCGGGATCTTCAACCGGTGGTGGCAGCCTCCTCGTAATCCCTGTATCAACATCCATGGTGGTGGTTACAAGGCAGGAAAGCGATATCCGCCATCGAACCGGCATTGATCTCTGGTGCTTTTCTTGCCATAGTGATCTATTTAAATGCTTTAATAATGGATGCGTAAATGGTTACCAGGATGGTCAGACCGAAAGCGATGTAGGTAACGTACAATCCCATGCCTACAAGCTTGGAAGTGTCTGCCGTGGTTTCCAGAGTCTCGAGTTCGAGAGGCGTAAATGTATTATCGGCCATAGAATAACCTATGACAATAACTACAACCATCAACCCTATGCTGATCAACAGTTTGACGATATTCGTGGGGTTTGAGATGAAACTGTAGATCGGTGAGATGATCATGACGGCGATGCCCAGGTAGAGCATATATTTCGCACCGGTGATGATCCCTTCCGAACTCAGATTGTCAGTGTAGAACAACACCCCCAGAATGGCAACAACAGCAACCAGGACATAGAGTATCCATCTTGTTATGTTATGAATTCTGTCAATCATGGCTATTATTTTTTGGAGTATTGCGCAAGAATATCGATGAATGCTATGGAACTGTCTTCCATGTCATTCACAAGACTTTCAATTTTTGAAATGATGTAATTATAGAAGATCTGAAGGATAATAGCTACGATCAGACCAAATACGGTGGTAAGCAGCGCTACCTTGATACCGTCCGCAACAATGGTAGGTGAAATGTCACCAGCGGCAGCGATATCGTCAAACGCCTGGATCATACCGATAACCGTACCCATGAAACCAAGCATGGGGGCCAGTGCGATAAAGAGTGCAATCCAGCTCACACCACTTTCCAGACGTCCGGTAACAACGCTACCATAAGCAACGATTGCTTTTTCTACTTCAACCATTCCATCATCCCAACGGTTCAGTCCTTCGCTGTAGATGCTGGCAACGGGTCCACGGGTTCCGCGAACGACTTCTTTAGCCTGATCGATTCCGCCCGATCCGAGGGCTTCCTCTACCTGACGCAGGAGCTTCTTGGTGTTGACCGTAGCGAGGCTCAGATAAATGATCCGTTCAATGCTGATGGCCAATCCAAAGATCAGGGCGAGCAAAACGATACCCATAAATCCTGGATTTCCTTCGATAAATTTTTCCTTGAGCACCATGTGGAATGACTTGGGCTCTTCATCCATAGCAGCCTCTTCTGCCTGGGCCTGCTCCATAGGTGCTTCTTCTTCAACCTGTTCAACAGGTTGATCCATTGCGGTATCGGCATCCTGTGCAATGACCGTATTTGACAACCCGAAAGTTATCAGAGCAACAATTGAAAGAAACGCAAATAATTTTTTCATGATTGTGAAAATTGATTTTCAGTAAAGATATTTATTTCAGAAGTGACTCGAGCACCTCTCCATTATTATATTATACCCTTGCTTTTCAGGTATTTGTATCCTTCTATCGACTTGAAGAACTTTTCTCTTTTCATTGCTTCCGCCCTGGATTCAAATTCTTCAAAATAGATGAGAACCCATGAAGCTCTGCCTTTTGTATACCTGACTTTTCCCCGATTATGTTCCGCAAGCCTTTTGTCGATATCCTGGCAAGACCCGTAGTAATGGGTACTATGTGTAACGCTTCTTAGGATAAAAGTTTAAATAGCCATGATGCAAAGAACGCAATTATACGTTTTTGGAGAGTGCGGGATTCTCCCGAAGGGATACCTATGGCAGAACCCCCGGTACGCTTTTGGCGCACACACGCTTTACCCAAGGGGACTCCAATGGAGCCAGGCGTGCCTCTTCTCCCATGGGGATACCTTCAGTAAGCCACCCTTCCTGTCAGAGGCAGGTCTGAGCACCTCTCCAAAAGAACGCCAAAAGTAAAAAAATTATTATGATCTCAATGGTGTGGAGTGTATTCCAGGAACGGATCTCCTGACTTTCAGTCAAACATCTTAAGGTCTGCCGCTAGGCTGTCAGTTCACCCCTTAGGGATTGAAGCATTGATTTTTTTACGGTACCTGTGTCAAGTCCCTTGCCAAGCAGGTACATCAACTTGGTGATGGCTGCCTCCGTGGTCATATCTTTTCCACTCAGCACGCCAATTTTATTGAGTGCCATACCGGTTTCGTATTTTTCCTGTTCCACAGTTCCAGAGATACATTGGGAAACATTGACCACGATCATTCCATCTTCAATGGCCCTGCTCAGTTCCCCAAGCAGGATCTCATCGTTGGGCGCGTTCCCTGACCCGAAGGTTTCCAGTACAAGACCTTTCAATCCCTCGGTTTGCAGAACACTTTTTACCAGCTTCGGTGAGATCCCCGGGTATAGTTTCAGCACCGCGACATTACGATCCAGCTCACGTTGTAGCTTCAATTTTTTGAAATTGGGCTTCAGGATGTAATTCCGATGGTAATTGATATAGACGCCAACATCTGCCAGTAAAGGGTAATTGCCGGATTTGAACGCGTTGAAAAATGAAGCATTGTATTTGGTTGTCCTGTTTCCCCTGAGCAGTTTGTTTTCAAAGTAGATGCATACTTCCGGGACCATTGGGGTGTCGTCCTCTTTGGCGGCCGCGATCTCAATGGAAGTGATGAAATTCTCCCTGCCATCCGTCCGTATGACACCCATCGGCAGCTGTGATCCTGTTAAGATCACGGGTTTGTTGAGATTTTCCAGCATAAAGCTCAGGGCAGAAGCGGTGTAGGCCATCGTATCAGAGCCGTGCAATACCACAAACCCGTCATAGCTTTCATAATTCTCGTAAATAATGGCTGCCAGCTCGTCCCAGGAATCGGTGTTCATGTTGGCGGAGTCCAGCAGGGGATCAAAACAATGAAAATCAAGTTTGTAATGGTATTCCCTGAGAACGGGTATCTGCTCATAGATCCCGTCGAAATTGAAGGGTTTTAAAACGCCGGTGTCCCTGTCAGGGATCATACCGATGGTGCCACCCGTGTATATGATGAAAACCGATGAGGGTTCTTCCATGTTGCTCAGGAATTGGTTAATTGATAAATTTCAGCAGCAGTCTGTGTTGTTGTCTCAGCCACTTTTTCCAGTCGAACTCTTTTAACTTCCGCCAGTTTTTCAGCTATGATCCTGAGATAACTGCTTTCGTTTCTTTTCCCCCGGTAAGGAACCGGAGCCAGGAACGGCGCATCGGTTTCCAGCACGAGGTTTTTGAGAGGTACTCCCGAAAGGGTATCCCCGAGTTTTGCATTCTTAAAGGTAAGCACTCCGCCAATGCCCAGGCTGAATCCCAGCTGTATGATCTTTTCAGCCTGCTCCGGCGTGCCGGTAAAACAGTGGAAAACTCCTTTGAGTTCATCCGTAAGCTCTTCTTTTACTATGGCATAGATTTCGTCAAATGCTTCACGTGTGTGTATGGATACCGGCAATTTGTGCGTTTTGGCCAGTTTCAGCTGATGCCGGAAAGCTATGCGCTGATGTTCCAGGTAACTTTTATCCCAGTAAAGGTCCATCCCGATTTCCCCGACCGCACAATAATTGCCGCTTGAGAGTTCTTGCTCGACAAGGGCCAGTTGCGTTTCAAAATCCTCCTTTACAGAAGTGGGATGCAAACCCATCATAGTCAGGGAGTGATCAGGAAACTCACGGTGAAACTCTTGCATGTCCTGCAGCGAGTCGGCATCAATATTGGGCAATAACATGATTTCGACACCTTGTTCGAGCGCCCTTTGAACGACCTTTTGCCTGTCCTCCTTAAACTGTTCAAGGTAAAGATGGGTATGTGTATCTACCAGTCGCATGCGGCAAAAATAGGGAAAAGAAAAAGGTCAGGAAGGTTTAGGAGAGAGTGGATTTGATTTAGTAGTTACTCGGTGGTCATACGATAATCATTGGTGGTTTTCATTGACATGGGTAATACATGGTCATTCATAGTCATTCATGGTTATTAATGGTAATTGGGATTTGTCCACCGTCTCCGGTCCTCGGTCCACCGTCTCCGGTTCTCGGTCCTCCGTACCCAATCAACATTCATCTCATCATGACAAGTGTAAATATCCCGATGATCCCATAGTCAAATAAAACCTAATTTTGCCCGAATAAATTAACGAGTCATGAATATTTGTGTCTTTTGCGGATCCAGCATGGGTTTTGACAAGAGCTACCGTAAGTTTGCCCATGATTTGGCAGATTACCTGGCCGCTCATGATCTGGGTCTCGTATACGGGGGCGCCAATGTCGGGTTGATGAAGGTTCTGGCCGATCGAATGCTGGAAAAAGGGAAGCCGGTTATCGGCATTATGCCTGCGCGATTGGTACGAAAGGAAGTGGCGCACCAGGCTTTGACCGAGATGATCATCGTCGATACCATGGCTGAACGTAAAGAAAGAATGGTAGCCCTATCAGATGCTTTTGTTGCGCTTCCCGGGGGATTTGGCACGCTGGATGAATTGTCAGAAATCATGACCTTCAATCAACTGCGCATTTGTGACAAACCCATGGGGATTTTGAATGTGAAAGGCTTTTTTGACCATCTCCTGCGGTTCTTTGACCATGCAGTAGATCAGGGTTTCATCAGAAAAGAGCATCGCGACAACCTGGTGGTATCCCAGGAAATAGACACTTTATTCCAAAGGATGAATGCCTACAAACCGCTGATGACTGGAAAATGGATTAAGGATATCAAAATTGAAAGCAACCCTTGAAAATGACGATTCATTAATATGCTGGTCATTGGAATAACCGGAACATTGGGAGCAGGCAAGGGAACGATCGTCGAGTACCTTGTGCATGAAATGGATTTTGCACATTATTCCGTCAGGCAATACCTCATCGACGAGATCGAAAGGAGGGGGTTGGTCAATAACCGGGATAATATGGTGATAGTGGCCAATGAACTCCGGGCTAAAAATTCACCTTCCTTTATCATCGAAGAATTGTACCGACAGGCCCACGCCTCGGGGAAAGATGCCGTCATTGAAAGCATCAGGGCACCCGGGGAGGTTGATTTTCTCAAGAAACAGGGTGATTTTATGCTGCTCGCCGTTGATGCGGATCCCCATATCCGGTATGAAAGGATACAGAACCGTAAGTCTTCAACCGACATGATTGATTTCCAGACTTTCCTGTCTGATGAGCAAAGGGAATTCACGTCAGATGACCCCAACAAGCAAAACCTCAGGAAGTGTATCGAAATGGCCGATTTTGTATTGATGAATGATGGAACGGTGAGGGAACTTTACAAGCAACTTGAAGATATCCTGACCCAAAGATGAGCGAAGATAAAAATCAGCGCTTTCAGACGGGTAACATTGCCCTGGTTTCGGTCACCCATTTGCTGCATGATATTTATTCCTCTTTCCTGGCTCCCTTACGACCGTTGCTGATCGAAAAATTTGGTATTTCGCTGGCGATGGCTTCCCTTTGGGACATTTTCCAGCGTCTCCCATGGTTGCTCAACCCCCTGATCGGTTTGATCGCTGAAAAGACATCGGCGAGGTATTTTATCATTATTTCACCGGCCCTGACAGCGGTCTCCATGAGTTTGCTGGGGGTTGCCCCTTCCTTTACCGTGGTGGCTGTCCTGTTGCTGGTCATGGGCATCAGCGGGGCTTTGTTTCATGTTCCTTCCCCGGTGCTTATCAGGCGGCTGTCAGGCACAAAGACAGGCAGGGGGATGAGTTATTTCATGTTTGGCGGTGAGATGGCACGGACCGTGGGACCCATCATTGTAACTGGAGCGGTAAGCCTGTGGGGCCTGGAGGGAACCTGGAAACTGATCCCTTTCGGGCTGGTTGCTTCCCTTGTGCTCTACTTTAAATTACGGAAGATCAGGGTGGTCTATAAACCAAAAGAAAATGGCCAGGATAACCGGCTTTGGAAAAACATGCGAAAAATGCTGCCATTCTTTTTTATCCTTATCGGCATTGTATTTTTCCGGGCCATTCTGAAATCAGGGTTGACTGCTTTTTTACCCACTTTCTTTTATATGGATAAGGGTGAAACCCTCTGGTTCTCCAATTCCGCACTGGCCGTTTTTCAGCTCGCCGGTGCAATTGGTACTTTATTTTCGGGAAGCCTTTCGGACCGCATTGGCAGAAAATCGACCCTTATCATTGTGAGCCTGGTAACACCTGTAATTATGGCTCTTTTTGTCTTCTCCGGGGGAGTCTGGAGTTTCCTGTTACTGATTTTGCTTGGACTTTTTGTCTTTGCGCCGGGACCGGTACTGCTTGCCCTGGTTCAGGATGTTTCAAAGGATATGCCGGTACTTATGAACAGCATCTATATGACGATAAGCTTTGTATCATCCGCGCTGTCTGTATTTTTTGCAGGAGTGCTGGGCGACTGGATCGGCCTTGAAAATACCTATCTCGTTTCCTCATTGCTTGCCCTGGGCTCGGTACCGTTTGTCTTCATGTTGAAAAAAACAGCTCAGTGATCATTTTCTTCAGCACCATAGATCCTAA
>JARRQC010000186.1:0-5219 GCA_037382165.1 bacterium
GAAAAGGAACTGTACATCAGTATTCTCTACCAGCAAGGCAGCGATCCCATCCCACAGGTTATCGAGTGCATACATACCCCTTCTCAGGTTATAATTGGGTTGGTATAGCGGCTGGACGAAAGATCGTCCCAGTTCTATGGTATAAGGAAAATATTCCTTGATAAATTTCTCAGAATAATTAAAAAGCTCTGCAGTTGGGGATTTTACCTTTCCTTTTTCATCGATTTCAAGGTTCTTGCAATGAATATACCTGTATCCTCCCATGATCTCCCTTTCCTCAGGATCCCAAAGTATCATCTGAAGAAAAGGATGATCGCCACCATCATATTCATCCAGGTCTATGGTCAGGCCTGTACCCCCTCCAGCATCCCGGAAGGTGATTTCCCTTAACCTTCCAATTTCCCGAATCACATTAGGAGAATCATTCTCAGAAACAATATAGATCTCATTGTTCCCATTGTGGGTATGACGCAAGAAGCGATCTTCGTTTAATTCTTCAATCAACAGTTTCTTATCAACCGGAGGTATGATGGTTTCCATGCATAATTAGGTATTAATGGACAAATATAAAGATATTACAACCTTGGGGATAAAGGGCAAATCCAATAAAGTGCAGAGACAGCCGATGTTCAGATGCCGGGCTTCCCTTTATTGCTTTCCATCCACTCCATAAATGAAAAGGGAGGATCCTGATCCATCCGGTAGACAAACTGTCTCAGTAATTCCGCCCATTGATTTTTATTGTACCGGTTATCAAAATACTCATAAGGAACCGGCTTGCTAAAGGTAAACACAAGGGTTTTCCCCTGTTGCTTGTACATTTCATCGACGAGGAAAAGCATCTCAATATTAATCTTCAGGCCAATTTTTTATCGCAGGTTCGCGAGGTTGTAAAAAAAGTCTGTATTGCGTCCTTAGATATGGGTCGGACTGATATCCCGTTTAAAGCGTTTGGCTTTGGTAAGGAAAGTGGTTTTCCATTCCAGGTCCATGATCTCCCCGTTTCTTTTCCTTGAAACCAGGCCAAATGGAAAATAACAAATGAGTTTGTCCGATGCGAAGGTGTCGTTAATGATCCTGATGTTTTCAGTATTCGAACCATGTTTGTTGATGGGGATAAACATCTCCTTCAGGTTCTTGATATTCAGCAGTATGTCATTCACAGGAAAGACGATATCCTTTCGTACCCTACTCACTGCCAGCATCAATGCCATGCCGTCAAGTCCGCCCAGCGGATGATTGCTGGCGATGAGGTACCTCCCGGTTTGAGGGATATTTTCCAGCCCCTTCATCTCCAGCTTTGTATTCATTTCACTCAGCACCTTATCAATGAAGTCAACGCCGTTGTCATCATGATAATCTCTGAGAAAATGGTTCAACCATTCCTGGTGGATGAGCCTTTTCATATACGAAATGAAGAAGCCCGGCAAGAGCTTTTTCAATAAAGGGCTTTTATTTGACAGGACTTCCTCAATGTCGAGAAGATTGTCGTTTACAGGCTTTTCATCACCTGTCATTTCAACTGTTTTTCTGTCAGACATATAGCAAAGATAAGCGATTTCGGCATCAACGACACTTATTAACAATATGTTCATAAACAAGTTGTTAATAAGTTAATCAATTCCAACGCCACCTGGATTTACAGTTTGAATTTCAAATTTTTAGACTGATTTTTCGATAAATAAATTGTACACATTTTGTAACATTTTTTTAACAATGTGGTAAAAGGTGGTAGATAATGTCAATTTGTGGTAAATTATTAATACTTTTATCCCGTAATTCTGTGTAACTGAATGACTAACCTCCTCGGAACATATGAGTGTAAGGTAGATGCCAAGGGCAGGTTAATGTTTCCCATGCAATTTAAAAACCAGCTGGGGGAGTTAACAAAACAGGGCTTTGTGATCAAACGGAGCATATTTAAAAGATGTCTAGAGTTGTATCCCGCGGAGCAATGGCAACGCGAATCGGGCATGCTCGATAAGCTTAACCTGTTCAAAAAGAAGAACGCAGAATTCGTAACCAAGTTCATGGCTGGCGTCAAGCCGGTGGAGTTGGACGGCACAGGCAGACTTTTGATACCAAAAGACTTGCTGAAGTACGGCGGAATCCGCAAAGAGGTCGTATTGACTTCTGTGGTAAACCGCATCGAGATCTGGGATAAAGCAGCTTATGAAAACGCGGTAGACTACGATCCCGATGACTTCGCCAGCCTGGCCGAAGATGTAATGGGTGAGTTAGAAACCGATCAATAAGCTGATGTACCATACGCCAGTATTGCTTCAACAATCTGTTGACGGGCTGAATATTAAGCCCGAAGGCACCTATGTGGATGCCACCTATGGCGGAGGGGGACATTCGAGGGCCATTCTTAAGTTACTGGAAGATGGCAGGTTATACGGTTTTGATCAGGACCTGGATGCCGGACAAAACAGTATAGAGGATCCGCGCTTTACTTTTATAAACCAAAACTTTCGTTACCTGAAAAACTTCCTGAAATTCGAGGAGGTCATGGCAGTGGATGGCATCCTGGCAGATCTTGGTATATCCTCACATCAAATCAATGAAGGCCATCGCGGTTTTTCCACCCGCCTGACCGGCCCCCTGGATATGCGCATGAATGCAAACCAGCCCCTGTCTGCCCGGGAGGTGGTGAATAACTATGAGGAAGAGCAGCTTCTTCAGATTTTCAGGGATTATGGCGAGATCAGGAATGCATCATGTGTGGTGAGGGCTATTGAACAGCACCGTCCTCTTGAGACAACTGAACAACTTACTGAGGCAGTCATCAGGTGTGCACCCCCCAACAAGCAACATAAATTTCTTGCCATGGTCTTCCAGGCCATTCGCATTGAAGTCAATGAAGAACTCCAGGCCCTCAGGGAATTCCTGGAGCAGTCAAGGGAGCTGCTGAAACCGGGCGGACGCCTTGTCGTGATATCCTATCATTCGCTGGAGGACAGGCTGGTAAAATATTTTATCAGAACAGGAAACTTTGAAGGGAAAACCGTGAAGGATTTCTATGGCCGTCCTATTGTCACTTTTCGGGCCATCACCAGGAAGCCGGTAGTGCCGGGGGAGGATGAAATTGCATCGAACAGCAGGGCAAGAAGTGCAAAACTCCGAATTGCTGAAAAACTATGAACCGCAAAAAGAACAATAAACGAACCCGAAAGAAACTGGAAACCGGCAGCATTACGCGATCAGCCGGACACCTTGGACGTATTGTCAGGTCAGTCCTTGGCGGAGAGATGGTTCAGAGCGGTACTTTTCGCTTTCTCCCGTTCCTGATCTTCATCGCCTTCCTGGCCTTCATTTACATATCCAACAACTACTATGCTGAGAATAAAGTGAGGAAGATCAACAAACTCCGGAAAGAACTTAAGGAATTACGCTATGAATACATCACTTCCAAATCAAAACTGATGAATCTGACCAAACAGTCCCAGCTGGCAGACAGGCTTAAAAAAACAGGTATTAAAGAAAGTACAGATCCCATCCGGACCATCCGGATCCATGAAGATAAACCATGACGGAAACCCGAAAGGACATATTGTGGCGTGTATACCTGATCTATTTCTCGGTCATGGCATTTGCTGTTGCCATTGTCATTAAATTATCCCTGATCCAGTTCAGGGATGGAGATAAACTCAGGGAGATCGCCGAATCGCAGGAAATCCTCCAGCTAACGCTTGAGGCGAGCCGTGGCAATATCCTTGCGGCTGACGGCAGCCTGCTTGCCACTTCTGTTCCGGTATTTGAGGTAAGGATGGACGTAGCTTCCCCTTATGTTACAGATGAACTATTTTATGCAAAGATAGATTCCATTGCCGGGGGGTTGAGCCAGATACTTGGAAGACAGTCACAGGCTTACTACAAGAATTATATCATAAAAGCCCGGAAAAAGGGCAACCGCTATTTGTTGCTGGGCAAGCGTGTTTCCTATGATGAGTTGAAGCAGATCAAGGAGCTGCCCATATTCAGACGCGGAAAATACCAGGGTGGCCTGATCACCATCCAAACAACACGCAGAGAACTTCCTTTCCACAACCTGGCGGAGCGCACCATAGGATATGAGATCAAAAGCGAGAACCTGCATGTCGGCCTCGAAGGCGCTTACGGGGAAACACTGAAAGGGACAAATGGGAAACAGATCGTCAGAAGGATCAATAATGGCGACATTATCCCTATTCATGATGACAATGCGATTGACCCCAGGGATGGCCTGGATATCATAACCACACTTGATGTAAATATCCAGGATATTGCTGAAAATGCATTGCTGAGGCAGTTGATGAATCATAAGGCATTCTGGGGCTGTGCAGTTATCATGGAAGTGAAAACCGGTTATGTGCGGGCGATTGCCAACCTGCAATATGATTCCAGTGACGGTAAATACAAGGAATTATACAACCATGCTATCGGTGCAAGCATAGAGCCCGGTTCCACATTCAAACTGCCCAATATTATGGCGGCACTTGAGGTGGGCAACATCCGTTTGTCCGACAGTGTGATCACGAATGAAGGATTTGCCGTGGTGAAAAACGTGCCCGTTCAGGATGTGAAGAAAATCGGAAATGGCAGAGTAGCGGTAAGAGATGTCGTGGAGAATTCATCCAATGTGGGGATGGCAATTGTGATGAACCGGGCTTTTGAAGATGATCCGGCAAAATATGTTGACAAACTCTATGATATGTCGCTGAACCAGCCACTGGGGCTTGCCATCCAGGGAGAAGGAAAACCAAAGATCAAACACCCGGACGACAAGGATTGGTGGGGCACAACCCTTACGGTCATGTCGTATGGCTATGAATTACGATTAACTCCATTGCAGTTACTTACTTTTTACAATGCGGTGGCCAACAACGGTAAAATGGTCAAACCCATTTTTGTTACCGAGATACGGGACGGGGTCAGCGTTCGTAAGACATTTGGGCCTGAAGTCATTAATCCCCAGATCGCCTCAGCAGAAACCATTCGTCAGGCGAAATCTCTGCTGGAGGGGGTAGTGATACGGGGTACCGGAAAAAATGTCTTCAGCGGAAGTCCCTACCGGATCGCAGGGAAAACCGGTACGGCCAAAATCGCTTCAGGAGGTAAATACAACAAAGAGTACAACGCCTCTGTTGTAGGTTATTTCCCTGCCGACAATCCCAAATATTCCTGTATAGTGGTCATTAACAAGCCAACAGCAGGAAAATATTACGGAGGCTCCGTGG
>JARRQC010000187.1:0-5218 GCA_037382165.1 bacterium
ATCAGACTTGGGCTCTGATAAGCCGAATATTTATCTTTGCACAAATTTTCAATGCACTCCCATGAGCATTCAATTGAGCGAACAGGAACAGATCAGGCGGCAGGCGCTTGACGAAATGAAAAAGCTGGGCATTAATCCATACCCGCAGGCAGAGTACAAGGTAAATGCCAATGCAAAGGATATACTCGAAAAGTTCCCAAAGGATAATACGTTGTTTCAGGATATCAGCATCGCGGGCAGGATCATGAGCCGCCGCATCATGGGCGCCGCTTCCTTTGCAGAGATCAAGGATCCTAGCGGAAGAATTCAGGTATACCTGAAGCGGGATGAAATTTGTCCCGGAGACGACAAGTCCCTGTACAATACCGTCTTTAAACGGTTGCTTGATATTGGTGATTTCATTGGGGTGACCGGCTTTGTATTCATTACCAAAATGGGCGAGATCACCATCCATGTGAAATCGCTTACCGTACTTTCCAAATCGCTGAGACCGCTTCCTATTGTCAAGGAAAAAGACGGACAGGTTTATGATGCTTTCACGGATCCGGACCAGCGTTACCGGCAGCGCTATGTTGACCTGATCGTGAATGATCATGTGAAAGATACTTTTACACGGCGGGCGAAGGTCATCCGTTCCATGCGTGAGTTCTTGCATGAAAAGGGATACCTGGAAGTGGAAACCCCGGTATTGCAGCCCATTCCGGGCGGTGCTGCAGCCAGGCCGTTCATTACCCACCACAATGCGCTGGACATGCCGCTTTATCTTCGAATTGCCAACGAGCTTTACCTGAAAAGACTTATTGTCGGAGGATACGAAGGGGTATATGAATTTGCCAAGGATTTCAGAAATGAAGGGATGGACCGCACCCACAACCCGGAATTCACCCAAATGGAGATCTATGTGGCGTATAAGGACTATCTGTGGATGATGGAACTGACCGAACAGATGGTTGAAAAGATAACACTGGAGTTGCACGGTACCACCATTGTGAAAGTGGGTGAAAACGAAATCGATTTTAAAACGCCCTTCAAAAGACTGTCCTTCCTGGATGGCATCAGGCAATATACCGGCTATGATGTCAGCCGGATGAATGAGAAAGAACTGCGTGAAGTTTGCCGGAAGCTGGATATTGAAACAGATCCTTCCATGGGCCGGGCAAAACTGATGGATGAGATTTTCGGTGAGAAGGTCGAACCCCATTGTATTCAGCCAACTATCGTGATGGACTATCCAGTGGAAATGTCCCCACTGTGTAAACGTCACCGCGAGAATACAGAGCTTACGGAACGGTTTGAACTGATGGTCAACGGTAAGGAACTCGCCAATGCGTATACTGAACTGAATGATCCGATAGATCAGCGTAAACGGTTTGAAGAACAGGCCAGGCTGGCTGAAAAAGGAGATGATGAGGCGATGCTTATCGATCAGGATTTCCTGCGTGCCCTGGAATATGGTATGCCACCCACAGCAGGCATGGGTATCGGGATAGACAGGCTGGTCATGATCCTGACCGACCAGTCATCCATACAGGAAGTGCTTTTCTTTCCACAAATGCGTCCGGAACAAAAACCCAAAACCGTGACACCAAAGGATTTTGTTAAAGCCGGTGTGCCGGAGAACTGGGCGCAGCACATGATAGCCGCCGGTTTTGCCAGTCCCTCCGCACTGAAGGAAACAAAACCTACTGCCGTACATCAAAGGTTAAACGGATACCGCAAGAAGAACAAACTCGATCTCCCTACGCTCCAACTTGATGAGGTGGAAAGCTGGCTGGAGAAACTGAACTGATAGGGATTATTTTCTTCTGCTTTTACCTGCGGAAAATTACTCTGCCGCTTTGCTGTTGACCGGTTGTTTTCAGTTTGTAAAACAACATCCCTTCAGCTACCTGAAGCTGGTTGGCTTCAAGTCGGATTTCCTGGGTTCCCTGGGAATAATTACCAATATCGTGATAAATAAGCCTGCCGCTTCCGTCGTATATCAATAATTCCGCATTCCCCGGTCGTTCCATGAAAAAGCGGAAATTCACCTGCTTACTGAACGGGTTGGGAAATATTTCAACCGCCGGATCAAAACCTGTTTCATCCACACCAACAATTTCGCTGTTACCGGCGATCACACACTTATATTCGTCGTCGAGCGAGGTAACCACAAGATCATCAAAGAGGTATTCCTCCCGATGAGCAGTAGGCAGTCCGACAAAGATCTGCAGGGTGACCGTATCATCGGGATCCAGCGTATGGGGCAGGTCAGGTATCCCATCCACCCACCACATAAATTCGGCGCCATCAGAACCCGGGGTGATGTAACTCACATCGATCGGGTTATTTGAAATATTGATGACATATAATTCTTTACCATCGATACATTCCTCTACTGTTTCAAAAGACAAGGTGTCGGGATCAAGCATAAGCACATCTGTCTGCAATCCAAAGGCATAAAATGAATGAGGATCGGAAATTCCAATATAGGGATGCATCATATGCCTTCCGGATTCATCCGCTACATAAATATAATAATCGACATGATCTCCGGGACCGACATCCTCGATATATCCTTTCCAGGTATCTCCGGATTGATACGTCATGGTGCTTGAGGTGAATTCTCCGTCATCCAGGCGATAGTAGATCAGTACGGAATCCGGATAGATCTCCTCATCACTGTAAGCCTTGATATCTGCTGTCAATTCATAGGATTCTTCGTAAATGACAGTCCCGAGTATGGGCATGTGATCGATATACAACATCCCCAGGTCTGCAACACCCTTGGCACGGCAATGTAACGCATCCGTATTCAGCCATCCGCCATAATTGATTCCGATGATCTCATATCCGGGCATGGCCTCCTCGTAAGATGCGATGGCATCGTCATCATACTGACTACCGGTAAGCGGAACGAATACCCTGTCGTTTACGATTAAAGAATTGGTATAAGGGGTTGCCGGGGAACCTCCCGGTGTAAACACCCTGTAGACCTCATATGGTTTGCCATAACCGCTGATCGTGGTAGCAAAAAAGTCCGCCGCAGCTTCAAAGTCATCATAGCGGTAATCGGTTTCCGGTACCTGTCCGATCAGCACTTTACCAGGGGTCAGGAATTTACCCCATGTGTCGATGTGCTTGATATAATCATCCAGTGGATCAGCCAGCAGATGATAATCTTCCACATGAAGATAACGCATGACAAGGGAATCTATATCTTCCTGTGTCAGGTCGGGATTCTCTTCCAGCACAAGGTCCGTGCTGGCCGATTGCCCGAGTCCGTTGGTCATATAGTTACCCCCGGTATGGATAAGATTCATTCCATAAGCCGTTATGCCCAGCATACTGGCTACACTGTCAGGTATGTTGTCATCATTGGGCCTGGGTCTGTTATAGGGAAAGTTAACAATACCCGGCTCATCATTTCCGTCGAAAACAAACCACGGACCATAATCCCTGACCCAATAGCTATTTGTAGGTGCGTATAAAAAAGAGCAATGATCCAGGTTGACACCATACCCGCTATATTGTGAGGTTACTGCCAATTCCTGGGATTCATTGGCCACGATGGTGACTACTTCAACTTCATCCGCCAGTTCCTTTATCAGGCTGAGGGGAACGCCAAATGGATACCTGACCAGTACTGACTGCATGGGATCATACTCTGCGACATTCCGAATGGGGGCAACCGGAGGGTCTGTTTCTTCAAAAGTGGCAACATGAAGAAGAGGTTTATGCATCTCTTCCTCAGATAGATAGTGCTTTTTTCTCCATTCAGGGACAACCTCCTGGGCAGTGATATTTCCGGTAAAAAATAAGATTAACAGGATCAGGTTCTGGTATTTGACTCTCATAATTCTTTCTTTGGTACTTTCGTGATGACAAAAATACGTACTGTTTACATGCTCTCCTAATTCACACCTTTCAAAAAAACTGAAGGGATGTAAATTGTAGTATATTTGTGATGAACATAATCCTCACAATATGAACCTTCCATTACAGAATGAGATATTCCAGACTGCCGGATGGCTGGGAACACCGGAGATCATTATCATTGTGATCGTGATTGTATTGTTGTTTGGCGGGCGTAAGATACCGGAACTGATGAGAGGTCTTGGGAAAGGTGTGAAAGAATTCAAAGAAGGTATCGGAGACGATGATAAAAAGGATGACAGCAAGGCGGAAGGCGCAGATAATACCGCTAAATAGTTCATTCCCTGATTAAATTCTTATAATCTTCGTACCGTGCCAAGATTTCGTTAACAAAATTATACGTTTCCTGACCGCGCAAATAACCGTAATAGACAACGGAATCATGATAGTAAAAGGAGTCTGAAAGATTCAGGATGAAATGATCCACATTGTCATCCCATTTATTCGGGTTTTTACCATCTTTCTCTGCCAGTCTCCTTGCATCGAGCACATGACCCACTCCACAATTATACGCTGCCATCGTGAATTTAATGCGATCCATTGTATCCCGGATCGTTTCAGGTAATTGAGCATCCAGTTTTTTCAGATATCTGGCACCTGAGATCATCTGTTGCGCGGGTGTGGCTGTTGTATCTAGCCCATATTCGGCGAGAGTGGCAGGCATCATCTGCATTAAACCGAAAGCCCCAACCCAGCTTCTTACATGGGGCTTGAACTCCGATTCCTGGTATACCAGGGAGGCCAGCAGGCGCCAATCCCAACCCAGGATTTTACTTGCCTTTTTAATGAGGTCATCAAACGAGGAGAGATGGCCGCCGCTGAATGAACTGTAACGACTCCTGGCAATCCTTCCCGAACGCAGGTTTTCAAAGTATTTATTATACAACAATCTGGAAAGAAGTGAACTGTTAAAATCTTCCAGCCAGATATTTATGGTATCCACCAGTGCCTTTTGGCCGGGTTTTACCGCCCAGGCGATCTGTGTTGGAAAACTGACCGGTGTCCCAACATCCAGGTTGTTGTAATATCGGGCATTAACCAGTGCAATATACTTATCAGCAATGGTATAGTCGATCTCGCCCGAGGAGACGGCAGCAATGAGCTCTTCTACATCTTTATCCTCCTCTATGATATCTATATGGGATCCGATCTCATTTGCCAGTACTTTAAGGCGCTCCGGAAATACGGTACCCGACTGGACATAGATGGTTTTGTCTGCCAGCTCTATCTGGTTTCGGATCAGCTTCGCCTCGATCTCATCCCTTGTTTTGTATTGCTTGTGATTATCCGGCAACCGTTGTAT
>JARRQC010000188.1:0-5197 GCA_037382165.1 bacterium
TCAATCGACAATTGATAGCCAGCATTTTTGAAGGTAAAATGAACACCCTGTGTATCATGGTAGCCGTCGTTGTCAGGCGAGAATATTTCAGGTACTATTCTTACAGGGTCTTCCAATGGTTCGCGCTGAATAAGCTGTGAATTTACATATCCCGGTGTACCAAACCCGGATTTCTCCGATGCAGATGACCAGTTTCTGTTGTCCTGCGTTGGAGAATCCGGATTTAGCCGCTCGAGTGCGACACCATCATATTGGACCAGCAAGGGAAAATGCATCTCTTCATGGTATTCCAGAACATCGATAAGCTTATCTGTTCCGTAATTCAGCAGGCAAATTCCGGTTTCATTTGCGTAATTCGGAAATGGTTGAACAGTAATGAAAACATCCGGATTTTCCACATAATATTGCTCCATCACTTTTTCAGGGGAAGAGGTCAGCAGTAGATATTCGCCGGGAAGAAAAAGTCTGCGGTCATTACTAATGGCATAGTAATTTGTATCGATTGGATCCGGTGGATTTATCTTTGCCATGCCCAATTGGAGGGTTCGTGGATCAAAAATTTTGTTTGAACGGTTATAAAGTTCTACATAATCCACACCACCACCCAGTGGGTTAAACAGGATCTCATTGAGGACAATATCGTTAAAGGCAGGTTCCTCACCAATCCCAAATGAAATGACTGAATCTCTTAACATCATCATTCCCAAGCAATTACTCACAGCATGGCTAATGGTTAGCTGGTAAATCATACCATGGCTAAAAGGATCCTGAAAATAGAGATCAACCACCAATCCTTCATTTCCGACCGGATAGATGTTCTGGGGAGTCCCGTATTCCGGTTCAATCTGGAAGTTCTCCGGGTTTATTAGAGCAGAAAGCATCATTTTCTGATTGAAGGAAATCCGGAGAATATTGTCTGCAATCATATCAAAGCTGACGATTTTTGGTAGGACCAGTGTATCCTTCCAGATCGAATTCATCCGGCCAGGTGTTCCTCCTTGCGGATCCAGCGAGGCAGACCAATTTTCATCACCCATGCAGACATTAAAAGGATTCACTTGCTCAAGAGACCAGCCACCCTGCTTTTTTGAGGGATCCTTGTACCAGCTGTCTTTATAGCTGACGATCGAAAGGTTATCCGCGTTCCCGGACCTGAGGATCAGATCCTGGCCTGTATTTGTTAATGACAGGCCGTTTAAACCATAAAATTTTCCATACAGCGATAAATCTGCTTTCGCCTCTTCATCTGCGATGATCAGATAGTCAGCAGGTTCAAGGGTTATTTCAGAAAGGTTTTTCTCCGCTGTTCCGACCTGTAATATCCATCCGGTCAGGTCAATATGAAAAGGGGTTGTATTGTATATCTCAAGGTATTCATATGCAGGTAAATCCACCACCGGCTTGGGATCTGCCATGATCTCATTGATCACTACATCATGTTGTTTTACAGCATAATTTGAAAAGGGATTATCTCCCTCCTTTATCTTGTTTCCCGAAAGGTCCGAAATATTATCTACCGTGAGAAGGTAATTGAGATCGTCCTCAAAATGGTTGTCAAAGGAGAGTATAACCTGGGTCGAATAATTTCCATTATAAAACGCAGAAACTGGATTTCCCAAACCATGATCCACGATATAATGCATGCTTTGATTGGCCGACAGGCTATCCAGCGCTTCATTGAATCTCAAGGAAAGAGAATTGTCCGATAAAATATGGATGTGTATTAATAATGGAGGAATGGTATCGACTTCAACAGGACCCGCATAGATGTCGTCAAAGTAAAACTTTGAGGCATTACTCACCGTATACTGACAGAAAACACCCATTAGCGTTCCTTCGACAGGGGATGGATCGGGACCTTCAGCGATCAGCTTATATTGTTCCTGTAAGTTCTGCGCAGTGAAAAGGCGCCAAATACCCTGGCTATCACGTGTGGCCTTGATATATTTGTTAAAGGAGGAAGCGATGGTCCCATCCGCACCCCGGCAAATGGAATAAATTTCTTCACCTTCCTGCCGGAAAAGTTCAATGGCATCATTACTTCCTGATTCCCCGAATTGCAGGAAATAACCTACAAGGGGCTGTGCCAGGTCTTCCCGGTTGCTGGAAAGATAGAATCTTGCGTAATTATTGGCAGAGGGGCTGAAAGCCAATCGGATCCGGAATCGCCATTCCGCTTCTTCCTGATTAAAATTAGGCGTACAGAGGTAAGCCATGGAGGCAGCCGTATCGTATAATTGCAATTCAAGGTTCTCGTTGACGATGAATTTCTGAGTATCACCTGACCATTCGGGATCTTCGGTAAAATCTCCATCATCAAAACCATCGTAAACCTGAGCATAAATTAGAGAGGGAATGCCTAATAAAAGAAAGATTAACTTTTTCATTTTTATTAATTTTGTTGGTTTTGGATAAGGACAGATAAAGTTAATAATTTGGCCGGAGAAAAGAAAATCTAAGGTTCCCATTGGTTAAATTTAGTGTATGAAAGTTGCAGTTGTTGGGGCAACAGGGCTCGTTGGCAGGGAAATGATCAAAGTGATGGAGGAAAAAAGATTTCCTGTGGAACAGTTTATTCCTGTAGCGACGGAAAGGTCCATCGGCAGAAAAGTAATGTACAGCGGCAATGTTTACCAGGTAATGACCACCGAGGATGCTTTAAGTCATAAGCCTGATCTGGCCCTGTTTTCAGCCGGCAGCACGATTTCGAAAAAACTTGCCCCCAGGTTTACAGAGGCTGGAACAACCGTCATTGACAATTCCAGTGCGTGGCGGATGGATGAGAAAATTCCCCTGGTTGTTCCTGAAATCAATGGAAATATCCTGACGGCCGGAGACAAATTAATAGCCAATCCAAACTGTTCCACAATACAGCTTGTGATGGCACTTTTCCCGTTACACAATAAATATGGTATTAAAAGGGTGGTCGTTTCTACCTACCAATCGGTCAGTGGCAGCGGGGCGAAAGGTGTAAACCAGCTTATGGCCGAACGGAAGGGAGAACCTGCCGATCAGTTTTATCCGCACCGTATCGATTTGAATGCACTGCCTCATGCCGGGGATTTTGAAGAGAATGGATATACGACCGAAGAGAACAAACTGGTCAAGGAGACCCATAAGATCATGTCCGTTGATTTTGGGGTAACGGCAACAGCTGTCAGAATACCTGTTATTGGAGGTCATTCCGAATCCGTGAATATTGAATTCGAAAGCGAGTTTGAAGTTTTTGAAGTCAAAAGACTGCTTGGAGTAATGCCCGGAGTCGTCGTTATCGATATGCCAGAAGGATCCATTTACCCTATGCCGCTGCTGGCGCATGGTAAAAATGAGGTTTTTGTCGGCAGGATTCGTCGTGACCCGACACGTAAATACGCATTAAACCTTTGGATAGTGGCGGATAACCTGAGAAAAGGTGCTGCTACCAACGCTGTTCAAATCGCAGAATATCTTTTCAAAAAGGGATTGATCAATACATAAATTACCGGATACTTCTTCATCTTGAAAATTTACAATTGCATAAAGGATTTCCAACCGGTAGACAAAGCGGTAGTTACCATCGGGACCTTTGATGGTGTCCACCTGGGTCATCAGGCCATTTTCCGCAAGATGGTGATGGAAGCAAATAAAATCAACGGAGAGACTGTAGTCATTACTTTTTTTCCCCATCCCAGAATTGTGTTGGGACTGAACAGCACAGACCTGAGATTTATCAACACACAGGAAAGAAAGATCAACCGGATTGAAGAAGCAGGTATTGATTACCTCGTCATCATTCCTTTTACAAAAGAATTTGCTGCCATTTCTTCAGCAGAATTTATCAGGGATTTAGTCGTGGAAAAGATCAATCCGGTTAAGGTGATTACCGGTTATGACCATCATTTCGGTAAGGACCGGGAGGGAGGATATGATATGCTCCGGGAGATGGGAAATACATTCGGTTTTGAGGTTGAAAAGGTAGAGGCTCAATATGCAAATGATATAGCCATTAGTTCCACCAAGATCAGGAAACTGCTTGAAGCGGGAAAAGTGAAAGCCGCCAACAGCCTCCTGGGTTATGAATATGCGATCAATGGAAGAGTTGTCAGGGGAAAATCCATAGGAAAGGATCTTGGATTTCCGACAGCCAATATTATGGTTGCGGATGAATACAAACTAATAGCTGCCGTTGGTGTATACGCCTGCCGGGTGCAATATATGGGACGCACATACAAAGGTATGAGCAACATAGGATACCGGCCAACCATTAATTATGGCGATTTGACCATAGAAGTCCATTTGTTCGATTTTGACCAGCAGTTATATGGAGAGGAAATTGTCATATTTTTTGTGGAGCGCATGCGCGATGAACAAAAATTTGAAAGCCTGGAAGCCCTTAAAGAACAATTGATCAAGGATAGGGAACACGCGCTGAAGATCCTGGAATAGTCTCTATTTTCTGCCATAATCCGCAGGGATCTCGCCCCACGATTTGGTGTCCCATTTCAATACCTGATTTTTATATTCATTGGATTTGAGCCATTCCAGTGCCTGGGAAACTGCATACTTCAGCTTCACATTCTCTTTGGTCCACTTTAGTTTGGTATTGACATGTTTTTTCCTCACCCACGCAATGGCTGTCCGGGAGTCTGAATAAACCGGATAATCCAGATTATTCTTCCGGAGCCAGGCCAGGGCAAGAACGATAGCCAGAAACTCCCCGATATTTACGGTGCCTAAAGCATAGGGGCCGCGTTCGAAGACAGGGGTTTCCGTGGCAGTAAACACCCCCCTGTATTCAAGCGTTCCCGGGTTACCTTTACAAGCCGCATCCACGGAAATACTTTTCATCACAGGTTTATTTTCCGATTTGAGTTGAAATAGATCTTTCTTCCCCTTCCTGTCACGTATGGTTTCGTAAGACTGGTCAAAGGCTTCTTCTGCCTCCTCCAGTGAGGTAAAAGACTTGTACTTTGCTCCATCGAACCCGATAACTTGTTTTTGACATGCTTCCCAGCTACGGTAGATCCCTGGTTTGAAACCGGCCCAAACAACATAATATTTTTGTTTTTTAGCCACCTGGCAAAATTAAAAGTTATGGAAGACAGATTGAACTCCTTTTCCAATATACTTCGTACATTCGTCTTGCGATGCAACGGCTGGAAAAACTGGAGAATAGCCAGGGAAGACAACTGTGGGAGGATTTTGCCCTGAAGAAACC
>JARRQC010000189.1:0-8866 GCA_037382165.1 bacterium
ATAAGCATTACCACGCGTTGCTAGCTTAGAACCTGCCAATGTATCTTCTGCATAAGTAAATGGTCTCCAGTATTCACTACCATGGTTAAATTCAAGACCCAATACACCGTCTTCAATTACAGGAATCTGTGTCCCAATCCAGTATGATGTACCTGTTTTAGATTCACCTGGTGCTGCTCCTAGAGTATAGTAAGTACCTTCCATCATTTGACTTGCTACAGTCATTCCTAGCATCTGATTATCATTAGTAGGTCTTGTTTTACTGACTGCAAATGAACCAAATACTTTTGTTCCAGAAAGAATCCCATCTTCAGTTAACCCGTCAACAAGAATAGAGATCGCTGCACCATCCATGTTACCAAGCTGAGACATCGCTGGATTATATGCTGTAGCATTTCCATCTAGGTCATAGCTGTAAGCTCCATTAAGATAATCATTATCAATAGGTCCACCTAAACCTTCTGCCATACCCATTGCAGCACCCATTTCCATTGAAGTGTATCCTGGAAGACTGAATGCTCTATATGCAGTTGTTTTCACAATATATTGACCATCATTGTATGGTTCAAAGATGATACCAGCAAGATCTACATCCTCTAAACCATCATTTCTAGCATATGGTGTATAGTCACTAAACAGAGGTGTAGCATTTGTAGAACCACGTCCAACACAGAACTTAAATTGGCGATAATGGAATAGGTATTCCCGAGGAATATTTGTTCCGGATATTTGAACGATTCTTCCGTACCGAGCAGTCCAGGGCAAGGCAAAAGGGCGGCTCCGGACTGGGTCTTGCCATTGTAAAGCATATCATTGAGGCGCACAACCAGAAAATATCGGTGAGGAACAACCCGGAAGGAGGGAGTACCTTTTCTTTCTCCGTTGAAAAAGCCTGAACTACTTGTCTCTCTCGACCAGAAATTCAATCAGGGAAACCATCGACTGCCTGCCAGGATTATCAGGAAACTGCCTGAGTAATTCCAGTGACTTTTCCTTGTATTCATCCATCCTACGTTTTGCATAATCCAGGCCTCCCGACTCCCGCACACGGTGAATGAGCCATCCCACTTTTTCCTCATTGGTATTGTAGCGCTTGACAATACGAATGATCCGCCTTTTTTCCGACTGGGAAGCGGAGGAGAGGAGATAGATCAGCGGCAGGGTCATTTTTTTCTCTTTAATATCAATGCCTGCGGGTTTACCGGCCTTATTGCCATTTTCAAAATCGAAGAGGTCATCCTTGATTTGAAAGGCGATTCCTGCATATTTGCCTATTTTATGCATATTATCTATCAAATCCTGATCTTTCGTCACCGAAGCTGTACCCGTAGCAAAACAGGAAGCGATCAATGAGGCTGTTTTCTGTCTGATAATCTGAAAATAGATCTCTTCACTGATGTCCAGCTTCCTTGCCTTTTCCAGCTGAAGTAATTCCCCTTCACTCATATCGCGCACCGCTCCTGACACAATACCCAACAGGTTGAATTCTTTGTTTTCCAGGGCCAGCAACATCCCGCGGGAAAGCAGGTAATCGCCGGCCAGTACCGCAATTTTGTTCCTCCACAAATAATTGACCGAAAAACGATTCCTGCGCTGAAAAGAATCATCGACCACATCATCATGAACAAGGGTAGCGGTATGCATTAATTCGATCAAAGTGGCTGCCCTGTAAGTGCTTTCATTGATTTCCCCATGCATTCTGGCGCTGAGGAGAACAAAAAGGGGACGCAGTTGCTTTCCTTTCGATCTCAGGATGTATTTCATGATAACATCCAGCAGGGGGACTTTGGACCTTACGGCTTCCCTGAACACCCTATTAAAGGCTTTCAGCTCGGCTGAAAGGGTTCCATTGATTTGTGAAAGCGTGTCCATTTTTCAATAAACACCAAATTTAGAGCTATTTTTGTAAAAAATATTTCGTGTCCACCATTTTATTCGACAAGTTGGTTTTTGGTCCGGTTTACAGCCGCAGACTGGGTATTTCGCTGGGGATCAATCTGCTGCCGACCGACAGCAAGTATTGTAATTTTGATTGTATATACTGTGAATGCGGATGGTCAAAGAACAGGGGTGGCTCAAAGCTGAAATTACCGGACCGATTGGAATTGAAAAGTCTGCTGTCCAACAAACTGCAGCAACTCAGGGGCACTTCAGATGAGCCTGATGCCATCACTTTCGCAGGTAACGGCGAACCTACCGTTCATCCCGAATTTGCACAAATCATTGATGACACCATAGAAGTCAGGAACAGGTATTCGCCTTATACCACCATCAGCGTGCTATCCAATGCGAGCATGATCCATAAACCGGACATAAGGAATGCACTCGAAAAGGTTGAAAAGAACATTCTCAAGCTGGATACGGGCAAGGAATCTACTTTTCAGCTCCTAAACCGGCCTTCGGGAAAAATAAAGCTGGATCGGATTGTGGAAAACATGCTGTTGTTCCGGGGCAAGCTGATCATCCAGACACTCTTTGTCAGGGGTCATTTTCAAGGACATTTTATTGATAATACGAGCCCCGATGAAATTGATGCCTGGCTTTCTAAGCTCCGGAAAGTTAATCCTGAATATGTTATGATCTATCCTATTGATCGCGGAACCCCGGTAAAAGATCTGGAAAAGATTCCTGAGGCCGAGTTAAAATCCATCGCTGAAAATGTGATGGCAGCCGGCATGAAGACCGAGGTCTATTATTAATTGTAGCCTTTGTGTTGTTTTTAGGCCTGCCCTCCCTTTCGATAATTAATTCCTTTATTTACTACTTTTGCGGCCATGACAAAGAAGCCTACAGTACTCAGCGGAATACGTCCCACGGGCAATCTTCACCTGGGTAACTATTTCGGTGCGGTGAAGAATTTTGTTCAGATGCAGGAAACCAATGACTGCTATTTTTTCATCGCCGATTACCATATGCTGACTACGCATCCAAATCCTGCAGATCTGCAGGGGAATGTACGGCAGGTGGTCATCGAATACCTTGCTGCGGGACTCGATCCGGAAAAAGCTACACTTTATTTGCAAAGTGACATCCCGGAAACGGCAGAGCTCTACCTGTTCCTGAATATGAATGCTTATTTGGGTGAACTGGAAAGGGTGACTACTTTCAAGGAAAAGGCGCGGAAACAGCCGGATAATATCAATGCCGGTTTGTTGACCTATCCAACCCTTATGGCTGCAGACATCATCATCCAGAGAGCGCACCTGGTGCCGGTGGGCAAAGATCAGGAACAACACCTGGAGATGACACGTACTTTTGCACGGAGATTTAACAGGCTATATAAAGTCGATTATTTCCCCATTCCCAAAGCGTTCAATTTCAGCGATGAACTGGTAAAGATCCCCGGACTTGACGGTTCCGGGAAAATGGGTAAATCGGAAGGTGAGGGAAACGCGGTTTTCCTGGGAGAAGATCCGGAATCGATTCGCAAAAAAGTGATGAGGGCAGTGACTGACAGCGGCCCAACGGAAATGAACCAGCAAAAACCGGAGCCCATTCAGAATCTCTTTTCACTCCTGGATGTGGTTTCCGACCCCGAGGTGGTGACCCGCTTCAACGAACAATACAACAGCTGCACCATCCGCTATGGAGACCTCAAAAAGCAGCTTGCAGAGGATATCATCTCTTTTACCAGACCTTTCCGTGAAAAGATCAGGGAATTGTCAGCCGATAAGCATTACATCGAAAAGGTAATAGAAATGGGGGCGGAGAAAGCCCGTGCCAACGCCCAAAAGACGGGCTCATTCTGTTCTTCATGACAACGGAAGGGTTTTATTTTTTGCCATTCCTGACACCCCGGTAAACATGAGCAAGGATATCAACTTTTACATGAATACTGACAAAATCATTATCTGATAATGATAGAACACCAGGTAAATACAAGTTTGGAACCCGAAAAAGCATTGCTGGTCGGACTCATCACCCAGAGCCAGGACAGGTCAAAGGTTGAAGAGTACCTGAATGAATTGGCATTCCTTATTGAAACCGCCGGGGGAATACCTGCGGATCGATTCACCCAATCGCTTGACAGGCCTGATCCCAGAACCTTTGTGGGCTCCGGAAAGTTGGAGGAGATCAGGCAATATGTAAAAGCTGAGGAGATTGATATGGTCGTTTTCGATGACGAACTGGGACCTTCACAGTTACGAAACCTGGAAAGAGCCCTTGAATGCAAGATACTGGACCGTACCAACCTTATCCTCGATATTTTCGCCAAAAGAGCCAAAACGGCACATGCAAAAGTACAGGTTGAACTCGCTCAGTACCAGTATCTCCTGCCAAGACTTACCCGGATGTGGACCCACCTTGAGCGGCAGCGGGGAGGAATTGGGCTGCGCGGACCCGGTGAAACGGAAATTGAAACAGACCGCCGCATAATCCGCGATAAGATCAGCCTGCTGAAGAAAAAGCTGGAGCAAATCGACAAACAAAAGGCTACCCAACGAAAAAACAGGGGTAAACTTGTCAGGGTAGCACTGGTGGGATATACCAATGTCGGAAAATCCACCCTGATGAACCTGATCAGCAAGTCTGACATTTTTGCCGAAAACAAACTTTTTGCTACGCTTGATACTACCGTCAGAAAAGTAGTGATTGACAATTTGCCATTTCTATTGTCAGATACCGTGGGTTTTATCAGAAAACTTCCCCATGGACTGGTTGAATCCTTTAAATCGACGCTGGATGAGGTGAGGGAATCGGACATTCTGGTGCATGTTGTGGATATTTCTCATTCGGAATTTGAGGATCAGATCCGGACCGTGAATGAAACACTTAGCGAAATAGGTGCTGGGGATAAACCGGTAATCATGGTTTTTAATAAGATCGATGCTTACACCCACATTGAAAAAGCAGCCGATGATTTGACCCCTCCCACGGAGGAAAATATCGAGCTTGAAGATCTGATGAAAAGCTGGATGGCGAAAGACCACCATCCATGCATCTTTATGTCGGCCAAAACGAAGGAAAATTTCCAGGCTTTCCGTTCGCTTCTCTACGACAATATCCGTGTTGTTCATGCCGAGCGTTATCCTTACAACGACTTCCTTTACTAAGCTTTCAATATGGAATGGACCGGCATCATCATCATTTCAGCCATAGCGATCAGTGCTGTTATTTTTTTCATCGCCCGTAACAAAGACCGGGTCTTTCTTCAAGCAATCTTCAGGCCACTCACCACCGGGATTATTATCCTTTATGCTGTCATACAAAATGATCTTTTCAGTTCGTATGAATATTTACTTGTCAGCGCGCTCATTTTGGCTGCAGCGGGAGATCTGTTTGTTGCATTGCCTCTGAAAAAGAAGGTGCTTTCCCAGTTTTTACAGTCTCTGGCCATTATCGCAATGTCAGTGTTTTGCATGCAGGATCCCGGTCCCTATTTCATGTGGATGACCGTGCTTCCGGTTATACTGGGTGCCATATATTTTATGTTGATGATGTACAGAAGGGCGGAAAGATACAGGGTAGGGCTGATGATTTACATACTTATCCTCGCCAATTTGCTGGTCCAGTCATCGGGACGTGCCTGGTACATAGCTGAAGATGGAACCGGATTGCTGTTTGCCGGCGCTTTGATACTGGTTGTTTCAGAATCCTTTAAAGCATTTTACCTTTACCGGAAAAGAAAAACTTTATTATTTGTTGCTTATCTGAACTTGTATTGGATATCCCTAACACTGATCGCCCTGTCAATCTGAAATCATGATTTACCTGTACATTCTTATCCTACTTGTTCTCCTGCTGGTCCTGTTCTTCAGGAAAGCCATACGGGGTTTTAAGAATCCCGAAAGACCACACGACATCACACCAGCAGACCATGGAATTCCTTTCGAGGAACTCCGTATTCCCACCCGGAACAACAAGAACCTGTATGGATGGTTTATAAGAGAGAACAGGCAGGCGCCAACGATCATTCTGGTTCATGGGTGGGGCAGAAATGCGGGAAGGACCATGCCCTATATCCGGGCATTGCATAAGCAGGGATTCAACTTGCTGGCTTTTGATGCCAGGCATCATGGAAGCAGTGACCGCGATGACTTCTCGACCATGAAAAAGTTTGCAGAGGATATCGTCGCTGTGCTCGACTTTCTGGATCAGTCAGAACTGACAGATAATCGAACCTATGGTATTTTAGGCCTCTCTATTGGTGGTAGTGCAGCCATCTATGCTTCATCACATGATTCCCGCATTAGCCGGGTAGTTACCGTTGGGGCTCTTGCCGATCCACTGGAGATCATGAAAAAGCAGATGACTGAACACCACGTGCCCTACATTCCCCTGGGATACCTGGTGCTTGAATATTTACAACGAAGCATAAAATTGAGGTTCAGCGACATAGCCCCGGAAAAGTTTATTTCCCGATCCGGGGCAGCCTTTTTATTGATACACGGAGAACAGGATCAAACCATCCCGGTCTCACACGCGAAGCGCTTGCATGAGGCGTCGCAAAAAGAAAATACCCAGCTATGGCTGATAAAGGGGAAGGGACATTCCGATTGTCACCATGAACCGGATTTCTGGCCCAGGATCATTCAGTTTATGTCACTATTCAAGTGATCGCCTACAGGACTATCTGCAGCTATAAAGTACTGCCGCTGTTTTTTGTACTTTCGTTCACGAATTAGCTAGCCATCCATGCGCCCGTTTGTCCATTTGTCCTTAGCCATTTTGTCCGGTTTGCTCTTTGCTTTTGCATGGCCGGAGAGGGGATGGGATTTCCTTATATTTTTTGCTTTCGTACCCTTGTTTTTTATTCAGCAAAGACTGGGTGACAGAAACCGTGGCGGAATCTTTTGGTATGCCTGGCTCTCTTTCCTGATCTGGAATGTGCTTACTACCTGGTGGATATGGTATTCGACGGATGTGGGATCCCTGCTCGCGATGGGGCTGAATTCACTGTTTGTCGCCATTGTCTTTTACGTATTCCATCTTTCAAAAAAGAAACTGTATCAAAACCGCAGGGGATTTTTTATCCTTTTGTTTTACTGGATTAGCTGGGAATATTTCCATATGAATTGGGACCTCACCTGGTCCTGGTTGAATCTGGGCAATGTTTTCGCCAATAGTCCTGCAATCATTCAATGGTATGAGATCACAGGAACCCTGGGAGGAACCGCCTGGGTGATCCTGGTAAATATCATGGTATATCATCTTATCCATCTGCTGCTCACCTCCCGCCACAGAAGGAAATTGCTGCTGCAGGTTTCGATTCTTATATTCCTGGTGCTGGCACCGGTATCCTATTCTTTATACCTGTATAATAATTATGAAGAGGTTTACGACCCGGTTGAAGTGGTAGTTGTACAGCCCAATACGGATCCCTATAACGAGCAGTATGAGCGGCCTGCAGAAGAATTGTTGCAGAAAAACCTTGACCTGGCAAGCGAAGCAATTACAGACAGTACCGTCTTTGTCCTGTTCCCCGAATCGACCATGTATGATGGGGTAAACAGTATCTGGGAAAATGCATTGAGTTATGCTCCGCTGGTCAGGCAACTGAAAGCATTTATCAGGGAATACCCTCAGATTTCCGTGATTATCGGCGCCTCTACTTACAGGGAGATCATGCCCGGTGAGCAGCCTACCCATGCGGCCAGGAAATTCAGGAACGCTGATGGATATTACTATTCTTACAATACGGCACTCTTCATGGATTCAACTGATTATGCCCAAATTCATCACAAGTCGAAATTAACACCGGGGGTGGAGATCATGCCTTCATGGGGTATTTTGAAACCGCTGGAGCGATTGGCCATCGACCTTGGCGGGATGACGGGCACACTTGGTACGGAAGATCATCCGGTGGTTTTTACAAGCCAACAGGATATTGTCGTTTCCCCGATCATCTGTTATGAGTCAATTTATGGAGCGTTTGTTTCGAAGACCATCCGGGAAGGAGCACAGGCCATCTTCATCATCACCAACGACGGCTGGTGGGGGAATACTCCGGGTCACCGACAGCACAATACCTATGCGGCATTGCGCGCTATAGAAACACGCAGAAGCATTGCCCGTTCAGCCAATACGGGCATTTCTTCCATCATCAACCAGCGTGGTGATTTTGTACAGCAAACCCGCTACTGGGAACAGGATGTGATCGTTGCAAAGATTAATCTAAACAATGAGAAAACCTATTATGTGAAAAATGGGGATTATGTGGCAGATATTTCCATTTTCGTCAGTGCACTACTTGTGCTGTTGGCAATTACACGTACACTCATGCGAAAACGATCGGTCTTATCCTGATAAGGGAATGGAACATTTTCTGTCACAAATTGTTATTTGATCAGGCAACCGCAATATTCAGCAATAATGACAGTTCCTCTTAAGAGGGCATAATTATTGCACCACTTATTTAGTAAATTCGTGTTGACATGGTAGATGACAGTTTCAAAAAGGATCTTGATGAGCTTTTCCGCCTCTTTAAAAAGATGGTCGAAAACAAGAATATGGACGATATACCTGGTGTGGATAAGTTTATGCTTCAGCAGTTTCAAATGTTTTTCAATAACTATGACACCATGAAAGACCAAATAGCGGATCAGCTTCACGGCCAGTTTGGTGATTCCGTGAAAGACATGGTCAGGTCTCTGGTGGAACAATTGAAAGTGGAGCTCGTAGAAGATGACCTGCTCAGGACAGACGAAGAAGAGTTACCGCCACCTGTTTCGATCGATCACGTAAAAAACGATATTCAGGAAATAGATGAAATGCTCAAAAACCCTGATCTTACCGAGGAACAAATTGATGAGCTGCTTGACAGAAGAGCCAACCTGCAGAACTAGTTTTCCTGTTTGCTTAAAATTAACGGATTCAGCTGATGGCCTTTGATCTTAAGAAGTCGGTAATCAATTATTTCAAAAAG
>JARRQC010000190.1:0-5177 GCA_037382165.1 bacterium
TCAAGGTGGCGGATCATATCATTGATCTCGGTCCGGAAGGTGGTGATCGTGGCGGCCAGGTGATCGTCAAGGGAAGCCCTGAAGAGATACTCAACAAGAAAGAGAGTTATACTGCATTTTACCTGAATAAAGAATTACATCATGACAGAAGATAACCTGAAAAAACTGAAAGAAGGTTTCCGACAGAAAACATGGGTCCAGACCAAAGCCAATGATTCATGGTCGGTGTTCAAGATTATGGCAGAAATTGTTGAAGGCTATGAAGAACTGGCCCGTATAGGACCCTGTGTGGCCGTATTTGGCTCTGCCAGAACCAAGGAGGGGGACATATGTTACCAATCAGCTGTGAATCTGGCTTATTTACTGACAAAAAAAGGATTCGGTATTATTACAGGTGGTGGTCCCGGTGCGATGGAGGCTGCTAATAAAGGAGCACACCTTGCTGGTGGGAAATCTGTTGGCCTGAATATTAACTTACCCCACGAGCAATTTGCCAATAAATATATCGATCACGACAAACTGCTGGAGTTCGATTATTTTTTCACCCGGAAGCTTATGTTTATGCGTTATTCCCAAGGCTATGTAGTTCTACCCGGAGGATTCGGGACGATGGATGAGATGTTTGAAGCCATTACCCTGATACAGACCCATAAGCTGGTAAAATTCCCTGTGGTGATGGTCAGTAAGGAATACTGGGGCGGACTGATCGATTGGATCAATGAACGCATGCTGAAAGAAGGCAAGATCAGCGAAAAGGATTTGCAGATATTTAACCTGGTAGATACCGTTGAAGAAGCAGTGGAAGTCATCGATAAATTTTATGCCGAATACTCCCTCAAACCGAACTTTTAGTGGAAGGTTGAGGTGGAAAATTGACGGTAATCAGAAGTTAAAATGGGTGATTGGTATAGCGGGTAAATAAGGTACATCAGGGAAATACATAGAATTCGGTAATTGTAATTTAATAGTCTTCCCAACCCGTCCTCCAACTTCCCCCCTTCATCATTCATCATTCCAACTTTACTACTTTTGCAGGGCATGCTCAATTTTGCGGATAAAATACAGGACCCTGTTTTCAGGACAATTGCTGAGGTCAGCAGGAAAGCGAGCCTTAAGACATATGTAATAGGGGGCTATGTAAGGGACTTACTGCTCGACAGGCCATCAAAGGATGTCGATTTCGTTGTTGTAGGAAGCGGTATCGCCCTGGCTAAAAAAGTTGCCGAAGCATTGGGAAATGACATCAGGGCCCGCTATTTCAAGAATTTTGGGACTGCCATGATCCGGTACAAGGAATGGGAAATGGAATTCGTTGGCGCACGTAAGGAATCCTACCGGAGAACCTCGAGGAAGCCTGTGGTAGAAGACGGAACCCTTTCCGATGACCAGCGGCGGCGTGATTTTACCATCAATGCGATGTCGTTGAGTCTTCAGGCCAAAGACTACGGCAATCTGCAAGATCCGTTCAATGGACTTCAAGACCTGGAAAATAAGATTATTCGAACGCCTTTGGATCCGGACCTGACCTTTTCGGATGACCCCTTGCGGATGATGCGTGCGGTCAGGTTTGCCACACAATTGAACTTCGAAATTGCAAAATCTTCATTTGAAGCTATTCAACGAAACAGGAACCGGATCAAGATCGTATCCGGAGAACGTGTCCTCGATGAATTGAACCTGATCATTTTGTCTCCGAAACCATCACGGGGATTTAAACTGCTGGACGAAACCGGCCTGCTGAAGATCATTTTTCCAAAATTCGTTGAACTGAAGGGGGTGGAGGTGATCAATGGCCAGGCACATAAGGACAACTTTTACCACACACTACAGGTACTTGACAACCTGGCACGTAAAAGCGACAATCTCTACCTGAGATGGGCAGCCCTGCTGCATGATATTGCCAAACCGGTCACGAAGCGGTACGAACCGGGAACAGGCTGGACCTTTCATGCCCATGAATTTATTGGCGCCAAAATGGTACCCGGTATTTTTAAAAACCTGAGACTACCACAGAACGACAGAATGCGTTATGTGCAGAAACTGGTACACCTTCATCTGAGGCCTATTGCCCTTGCCGAGGATGTTGTAACAGATTCTGCCATCCGAAGGCTCCTGTTTGAGGCCGGTGATGATATTGACGACCTTATGCTACTTTGCGAAGCGGATATTACTTCCAAGAATGATGCGCGGGTAAGAAAATATCTGAAAAACTTCAAACTGGTCAGGCAAAAATTGAAAGAGGTAGAGGAAAAAGACCGTATCAGGAACTGGCAGCCGCCCGTCAGCGGGGAGGTAATCATGGAAACGTTTGGACTCAAGCCGTCCCGAACCGTCGGAATTATCAAAACCTCCATCAGGGAAGCGATACTGGATGGAGAAATCAGAAACAATTTCGACGAAGCATACCGTTTTATGCTTGCCGAAGGTAAAAAAATGGGGCTTCCTGTGATCAGGACCATTCAAAAACCGGAAAAAGAAGATCTTTGAAAAAGTCGCTGATCGTAATTGTTGGCCCCACTGCTTCAGGGAAGACCGACCTCGCCATCAGGCTGGCCCGACACTTCGGTACGGAGATCATTTCTGCAGATTCGAGGCAATTTTATAAGGAAATACCCATTGGAACGGCAGCACCGGAGCCTGAAGATCTCGATAAAGTCCGGCACCATTTTGTCGGACACCTTTCCATCAATGATGAATATAATGTATCCAGGTTTGAACAGGACGTACTTAAGTTACTAAAGGAATTGTATCATCGATTGAACACGTTAGTCATGGTCGGTGGTTCCGGTCTTTATATCGATGCGGTCTGCCGGGGTATCGATGACTTACCGGATCCTAATCCAGCTATACGGGCCGAACTCCGGAAGCTGATGGAAGAAAAGGGACTGGCAGCTCTGCAGGATCAATTAAGATCAGTTGATCCCGGGTTTTATAAGACGGTAGACCTTCGCAACCCCAAAAGGCTAATGCGGGCCATTGAAGTATCCCTTCAGACGGGCAAACCTTATTCCACCCTCCGGAAGAACCAACCTAAAAAGAGGGATTTTCACATCATTAAAATCGGTCTTGAAGTCCCGCGTGAGATCCTTGACGGGCATATCAGGTCGCGCACGAAGGCTATGATCGAGAAGGGATGGCTGGAAGAAGTCCGCAGGGTATTCCCGTACCGTGACCTGAATGCCCTGAACACAGTGGGTTACAAAGAACTTTTTATGTACCTGGATGGAGTATGGAGCCTGGATCAGGCATTGGAAAAGATCAATACCAATACGCGACGCTATGCCAAAAGGCAGATGACCTGGTTCAGAAAAGAGAATGATATTACCTGGTTCAACCCTGAAGATTTCCATGCTATCCAGGAACATGTAGAGCATTCACTCAACCTGACCTAATTCAATTGGACCATCCAACCCTATAACCAACTCCCAGCATCCCAAATCGCAAATCAAAAATCTCAAATCCCTTCCTTTCCTCCTCCATGGTATCTCAACAATCCCTCCATGGGCTCTTTCATAATAATACCCATTTTGATACTGTGCTTTTTCAATACTTCCTGAAGAAGATCCCTGAAATTTGCTGCCACTGATCCTGTAAAACTGACGGGTAGTTTGTCATATCCGGGATATTTGCTGATCTGAACCCGGACAAAATCTTCAAAATTACGGATGATGATCTCTGTACTATAGGGGGTATCCCGATACTTTCTGAGGAATTTTGCCTGCTCGGAAAAAAACCGGTTGGGATATTTTTCCTTGTATATTCTATCCAGGGTTCCGGCAAAGTCCAATTTATTTTCATGGAAAAAGAGCGTTGCAATTTGAGGGTCCGCTTCACCGATCAGCACATCCCTCACCAGTAATTTACCCATATAAGTGCCGCTGCCTTCATCACCCAGTAAATAACCGAGGGAAGGCACATTTGCTATTATTTCCTTACCATTCCAAAGACAGGAGTTGGATCCCGTACCCAGAATGCAGGCAATACCCTGCTCATGTCCCAGCAAAGCAACGGCGGCCCCATGAAGATCATGGTATACAGATACCTTCACTTTTGGGAATATGAATGAAAGACTATTCCTGACAATTTCCCTGTTTTCTTCCGAAGAAATACCGGATCCGTAAAAATGGATCTCTTTCACAAGGTCAGTTTCCAGGTTTGTACGGAGGGCATCGTTTAAGGATTTCCGGAATTGTTCCCGGTCGTAATAATAAGGGTTGAACCCCGGAGAATAAAATTCTATTGATTTTTTCCTGCCATCCAGCAATACCCAATGGGTTTTTGTGGCTCCGCTATCCGCTATTAATTTCACAGGCTATCAATAATATAAGGGATAAATACCAAACAACCGATGATGGCTGAGGTGATCGCTGCTATCAGCACTGCCCCGGCGGCTGCATCTTTTACGTAACCGGCTTTGCGATTAAAATCAGGAGAAATGAAATCTACGATCTGTTCCACCGCAGTATTCATGAGTTCAGCTGAAAAGACCAGGCCGATTGCCAGGACGACCCCTAACCATTCTATATGAGAGATATCAAAAGAAAAACCTGCAATAATAACAAGTATCGCTATAGTTCCCTGTATCCAGAGATTATGTTCTGTGGAAAAAGCCCTGAATATCCCGCGAAAAGCATATCCAAAACTACGCACCCTGCTTATGATGGAGAATTTCCCGGACATAACCATGCTTTTATACAAATGTATCAATTTCTGAATAGACGGATACGGAATGGAATTGGGGAAACAGGGTGGGGAACGTAAGACGGAGGACCATCTTAATTTTAGATTTATGATGTGAGAGTTACGATGTGGATGCCCGGAAATAATTCATTTCAATAAATCCTATCGAATCATCATTAAATCAAAATTCCCATAAATCCCTTATTTCCCTGATATACCCTGTAACACCCTATACAACCTGTGAAAGAGGTTGAGGAGGGCACTGTAGTTAGCTCAATATACCAATGACCAAGAATGACTATCGAATGACCACAAATGACTGGCGAAGCCCCAAGGACCAGCTAACAAGGGAAAAGAAATGCTGCCCGTGGTTCGCGCAAGCCGTATCTCAAACACACATCTCTCCCCCTTCTCGCCGTGCTGAATTTCCTATCTTGCAGGCTTAATTAAGACTGCATGAAGGATACACTTAAAAAAATATTTTCCGTCTACATGGT
>JARRQC010000191.1:0-5022 GCA_037382165.1 bacterium
GTTTTCCAACAGGGAAGATTAAATTATTTTATCTAATTGATATTGAACCGTTTTCGGATGTTGATAACTTCACTGGTCCGAAAAAGATACACTGTTCTATTGTTGTATTTTTGTTTTTGCAGAAAGACAATTCCTGAAAATCATGGGTAAAACAATCACCATAACCAATCAGAAAGGTGGTGTAGGTAAGACAACGACGGCTATTAACCTGGCAGCAAGTTTGGCTGTTCTTGAACACAGGACCTTGATTGTTGATGCCGATCCACAGGCAAATGCCACCTCGGGAATAGGGTTCGATCCCAAGAATATTCAGACCAGCATTTACGAATGTATTCTCGATGATATTGACACGGCCAATGTTATCCTTAAGACGGAAACGCCAAACCTTGAATTGTTGCCTGCACATATTGACCTGGTAGGTGCTGAAATTGAGATTATCAACCTGCCGAACAGGGAGAAAATGATGAAGCGTGCACTGGATAAGGTAAAAGACAAATACGATTTTATCATCATCGATTGTTCCCCTTCTCTCGGCCTGATCACTGTCAATGCACTAACGGCTGCTGATTCTGTGATCATCCCTGTCCAATGCGAATATTTCGCCCTGGAGGGATTGGGCAAGCTGCTCAACACCATTAAGATCGTTCAGGGACGGCTGAATCCGGAGTTGAGTATAGAAGGAATATTGCTTACCATGTTCGATGTTCGGCTCAGGCTGTCCAAACAAGTGGTGGATGAGGTAAAAACCCACTTTCAGCAGATGGTCTTTGATACCATCATCAACCGGAATACGCGGCTGGGTGAAGCGCCTAGTTATGGGAATTCAATCATCATGTATGACGCCAGCAGTACGGGTGCCATCAATTACCTTAACCTCGCCCGGGAGATCCTGCAAAAAAATAATCTCACCACAATCCCCAGTGCGGATAAAAAAATTGACGTAGCATGACCAAATCGAAGAAGAAAGTATTGGGCAGGGGGCTCGATGCTATCCTTCAAAGCCCGGAAACGGATATTACGGCAAAAGATATTTCCGGCAGCTACGTGGCTGGCGCCATCGCTGAAATTGAGATCAGCAAGATTGAAGCGAACCCTTTCCAGCCCCGCGCTGATTTCGATGAAATGGAACTCAGAGAAATGGCTGATTCCATTAAAATGCAGGGCATAATACAACCTGTCACGGTCCGGAAAATGGGCTATGAGAAATTTCAGCTGATCGCAGGAGAGCGGAGATTGCGGGCTTCAAAGATGGCCAAGCTCAAGTATATACCCGCTTTTATTCGTATCGCCAATGATGAGCAAATGCTTGAAATGGCCTTGATTGAAAACATTCACCGGAAAAACCTCAATGCCATCGAAACAGCGATCAGTTACCAGCGGCTGATTGAAGAATGTAAACTCACGCAGGAAAAACTGAGCGAACAGATCGGTAAAAACCGTTCCACCATCACCAATTACCTTCGTCTCTTAAAGTTACCTCCTGAGATTCAGGTTGCCCTTCGCGACGAGGTTATTTCAATGGGACATGCCCGCGCCCTTATTTCCATTGATGATGAACCCCAGCAAGTGAACATTCTGAAGCGAATCATCAGGGACAACCTGAATGTCAGGCAGGTGGAAGAGCTGGTCAGGAAACTGAACAAACCGGCGGAGAAAGCGGATCCCGTCAAGGTAAAAGTAGGACTGCCCGACAAATACAAGCAGACGCCTACACAACTGAGCGATAAATTTGGAACAAAAGTTCGCCTCCGCCGTAACAATAAGGGAGAGGGAAGCATCGTTATCAGCTTCAGAAATGATGAAGAACTGGATCGTGTGTTATCGGTTATCGAAAAATAGTCTTTGCCTGCGGGGTAAATCCAATGGCAGGTATTTATTATTGGCCTTATTCCTCTCGCTGATGATCTTTTCCATCCAGGCCCAGGATACCATACCCACAAAAGAAAAAAAGGAAAAACCAAAAAAGGAAAGGAAAATCCGGAAGCCGAAGGATCCTCATAAAGCCACATTGTGGGCGCTCATCCCCGGGGCAGGGCAGATCTATAATCAGCGGTACTGGAAACTCCCCATTGTCTATGCCGGGTTTGGAGTGACTACCTACTTCATCATCGCCAACAGGCAGGAGTATATCAAATATAACAATGCCTATATCTGTTCTTCAAAGGAGGACAACAGCCAGGATGGATTCGTTTGTGATGATCCGCTCGGACAGAAATACTCGACAACCGATCTGCAAACATTCAGGGATTATTATCGCAGGAATCTGGAGCTTTCCTTTATAGCAACAGCAGCATGGTATGTACTCCAAATGCTGGATGCAACAGTAGATGCCCACCTGACCCACTGGAATGTGGATGATGACCTGACGGTAGAAGTCGAACCGGTGATCAGGACAGTTGCCCCGCTGCCTTCTGTACCTCTTTACCAACCAGCTTATAACGGTATAAGGATCACCATGAACTTCTGAAATCCAGATCGGTTTAAAAATCAAACGGAATCGTCGTTAAATGCAGTAAATATGAAAATCATCATTTCAGGTTATGGACGCATGGGCAGGGAAGTGGAAAAGGCTGCCGGGAAAATGGGACATGAAATAGCAGCCACTATCGACAATGCAGAAGGATGGGATGCACTTGACGGGAAAAACCAGAAGGCAGACGTAGTGATCGATTTCAGCCAGCCGGATGCCGTGACGAATATTCTTGAAAGATGTTTCCATCGGCAACTCCCCGTCGTCACGGGAACCACAGGTTGGTATGATGACCTGTCCCGTATGAAGGAAATTTGTCATCAATTGGACGGTACATTGTTTTATGCCCCGAATTTCAGCCTGGGCGTAAATCTTTTTTACCTGGCCAGCAGGTTTCTCGCAAAAACTATGGCGGTATTCGAAAATTACAAGGTTCAGATAAAGGAAACGCACCATGTTCATAAATTGGATGCCCCCAGCGGAACAGCCATTAAAACAGCAGAAGATATCATCGTCCTGCACCCGCATTACCATTCCTGGACAAAGGGCGATCCTGACAGGCCTGGGGAACTCGTTATAATTTCTTCCCGTACAGGTGAAGTGCCCGGTACACATACCGTTACCTACACATCGGATGCCGATCTTATCGAGCTGAAACATGAAGCGAAGAACCGAAGCGGTTTTGCAGCAGGTGCTGTTCAGGCAGCAGAATGGGTCAGGGAGAAAAAAGGTATTTTCACTATGGATGACATGATCAAATCAATGTTGTGAGTAAAACCTGGATGATCTTCCTTATTGTTGTGTTCTTTTCGATGGTATCATGCAGTAGCCACCGGAAAATCGCAAAGAATGACCAGCAACCTAAGCTATGCTTGAGTATGGATCTGCTTGATACTTCACCCGACAGCCTGCGTATGGATCCCTTCCAGATCGATTCCCTCCGGATTGAGGAGCAATGCCTCGATATATTCGTGTCCTATGGGGGTGGTTGCGGTGAGGTCAGGTTCAACATGTATTACACGCAAAAGGTTCAGCATTCCTTCCCGCCACAGACCACGCTCTACCTTGCGTTCGAAGATAATGATCACTGCCGCGCCATCGAAAGAAAGAAACTGACATTCGATCTTTCCCCCTTATCAAATTATGCCGACAACGGAGGTATCTGGCTCAACATAGCCATGGAAGGACAACACAGGATACTTTACCAAAACACACCCTGACCCTGAGGGAATATCAAGCCCGCAAGTATGCGCCAGAGCCATTATTTTCTTAGTTTTGCGCCGCAAATTCTTAACATAAATTAACTGCCTGAAAGCCAAATAGGTTTTACCTTGCGTTTCAAATTTTAAAAATGAGTTCCATGTTATATTTTCTCATCATTCTGCCCATGTTATTTACCATTCCGACCATCTTTGGTTGGGCGGTATTCGAAAAAGCAGGCAGAAAAGGTTGGGAAACCCTCGTCCCTTTTTATAACCTCTACGTTTTTCTGATGATCATCAAGAAGCCGATGTGGTGGTATGCACTACTGATCTTTCCTTTTATCAATGTATTTGTTTACATGCTGATGCTGGTTGAACTGGCGAAATGCTTCAACAAATTCAGCCTTTGGGAACAATTCCTCGCAGTGGTTGTGCCTTTCATCTATCTTCCCTACCTGGGTATCAAAGAGGATGAAAAATATGTCGATCCCGATAACCGTCCCAGGATCCACAAAGGAGCGGTCCGGGAATGGGTAGACGCGATCATCTTTGCAGTTGTTGCAGCGACGATCATCCGGACTTTTCTACTGGAGGCCTACACGATCCCGACCTCATCCATGGAAAAATCGATGCTCGTCGGCGATTACCTTTTTGTCAGCAAGATCACTTATGGCCCGAAAATTCCCAATACACCCATTGCTTTCCCTTTTGTTCACCATACGCTTCCGCTTACCAATTCAGTGAAGTCTTACGTGGAATGGGTTTCACTGCCGTATTACAGGTTTCCCGGACTTGGCAAAGTAGAACGCAATGATGCCGTTGTTTTCAACTACCCCGAAGGAGATACGGTTAGCACGGTATTCCAGAGCAACAGGAGTTACTATTCATTGGTCAGACAATTCGGAAGAAAAAGGGTGTGGACAGATAAACTGAATTTCGGAGATATAGTGGTCCGGCCGGTAGATAAGCGCGAGAATTATGTGAAAAGATGCGTTGGTTTGCCTGGAGATACGCTGCAGATCATTGATCGTCAGGTATATATAGATGGAAAAAAAGCTAAAAATCCTGAGAAGATACAGTTCCAGTACAGCGTGTACACAGATGGCAGCAGCATTAACTCCAGGATACTGGAAAAATATGATATCACGGAAGGCAGCCGGACAAATGTGCCCGGGCAATTTATTTTTGTCCTGACCAATGAAGCAGCCCGTGAGCTGGAAAAGTTGCCCATCGTAAAGCGAGTTGAGGAAATTTCCGACCCACCTGGTTACCGGAGTCCGGAGATCTTTCCTCATGATAGCCGCTATGATTGGAATAAGGACAATTTCGGCCCCATTTACATTCCCAAAA
>JARRQC010000191.1:5059-11457 GCA_037382165.1 bacterium
GGCTGATTGAAACCTACGAAGGCAACTCGCTGGACATTAGGGATGGCAAGATATATATCAATGGAGAAGTGGCTGAACAGTATACTCCCCGTATGGACTACTACTGGATGATGGGCGACAACCGCCACAATTCAGCGGACTCCCGTTTCTGGGGCTTTGTCCCGGAAGACCACATCGTGGGTACACCTGAATTCATCTGGCTGTCACTTGATCCGAATAAATCCTTATTTGGCGGTAAAATCAGATGGAACAGGCTTTTTTCACTGGTAAAATAAAATGCATCCTTCAACCTGACGAATCCCGGTAATGCAATCTGAGGAATAGCGAATTCGATTTTTCTACCCTTCGAAAGCCATCATCATTATTGCTACCTTTGCCATATTAAGCTAATCGGTGATGGCCACCAGTTCCAATACATTCAAAAGCAATACGCGCAAGAAAAGCAAGGAGAAGCCAAAAAAGGCGAAAAGGGAATCCAGATCCACCAGGATGTCAGCACCAAAGTGGAATGGAAAACTTGACCCACGGGCGAAACGCAGTCTTGGCTTCTTTTTTATGCTGGTTGCGGTCTATCTTTTCCTGGTATTCTTCTTCTTCCTGATGAACTGGTTCGAATCCAATTCCCTGAATGAAGGATACAGGGACCACCTGGAAACGGTGCAAAACTGGACCGGCAAACTCGGAGAGTGGATTTCAGAGCTTTTTATCCTGAAAGGAATTGGCATTGGGGCTTTCTTTTTTCCCTTGCTATTTTTTGGGATCAGCCTAAAACTGTTGATGAACCTTCGGGTTTTCAAATTGTGGGCATGGTTCCAGATTATCGTCATCTCACTGCTCTGGTTGCCGATGGTCCTGAATATGATCTTCCCCGGCGATCCGTGGAATATACTTGCGGGAAATGCAGGACAGCAATTGAATGAATGGACTTACCCCTACCTGGGTAAAATAGGACTTATTTTCCTGCTCATCTTCGTGCCGGCTATCTTTATTCTTATCGATTATCAGTTTTCGTTCAGACAGATAAATACAACACGGTTGAATTTGCAGTGGATGATGACGATGATGATCTTCCTGCCAATGCACGAAAGCATGAAAATAAAGATGATTTTGAGGATGACCCCGTTCATAAAATCGAAGTGGACCCTGTCGCAGAAGAGAAGGAGCATAAAAAAGGGGAAGAAAAAGACGAAAAAGAAAATGTTGAACTGACCATCGAAACACCTGTTTCGGAAAAGAAATCAGCAGGCGATAAAGTGAAGCCCGGCGAGCACTTTGGTATGGATACCGATTTTGATCCCAAATTGGATCTGCCGGACTACCAATTTCCTCCCCTTAAGCTGCTTAGGGATTATGATGATGAAGACATCAAGGTGGATAAGGATGAACTGGAGGCCAACAAAAACAAGATCGTTGAAACGCTCAATCATTATTCGATCAGCATCACCAAAATAAAAGCGACGATTGGCCCGACCGTTACCCTATATGAAATTGTTCCTGCCCCCGGTATACGCATCTCGCGAATAAAAAACCTCGAAGATGATATCGCACTGAGCCTTTCGGCGATGGGTATACGTATCATTGCCCCCATACCCGGAAAAGGGACGGTGGGTATCGAAGTACCCAACCGCAAGCCGACGATCGTTTCCATGCGTTCGATCATAGCTTCCGACAAGTTTCAGAAGAACCAGTATGAATTGCCATTCGGTCTGGGCAAAACCATCGCCAATGAAAGTTATGTGGCTGACCTCGCCAAGATGCCGCACATCCTGATGGCAGGTGCAACAGGGCAGGGAAAATCAGTTGGGCTGAATGCAATCATTGCTTCACTGATCTATAAAAAGCATCCCGCCGAACTCAAATTCATTTTGGTAGATCCCAAAAAGGTGGAACTGACGCTTTATTCCCGTATTGAAAGGCACTTCCTTGCCAAGCTACCCGATTCCGAAGAAGCAATTATAACCGATACGCGAAAAGTGGTTCGAACATTGAATTCGCTCGGTATCGAGATGGATCATCGCTACGAGTTGCTGAAAGATGCACAGGTCAGAAATATCAAAGAATACAACAGGAAATTCATTTCCCGTAAGTTGAATCCCAACCAGGGGCACAAGTATCTGCCTTACCTGGTGCTTGTCATTGATGAGTTCGCCGATCTTATTATGACGGCAGGCAAGGAAATCGAGGGACCCATCACACGTCTGGCGCAACTTGCCAGGGCAGTCGGTATCCATCTGATCATTGCCACACAGCGTCCCTCCGTTAATATCATTACCGGAACCATCAAAGCCAACTTCCCGGCAAGGATCGCCTTCCGGGTTATTTCAAAGATCGATTCCAGGACCATCCTCGATACGGGTGGCGCCGACCAACTGGTGGGCAGGGGAGATATGCTCCTGGCTACCGGCAGTGACCTCATCAGGCTGCAATGTGCTTTTATAGATACCCCTGAAGTGGAAGAAATGACAGATTATGTGGGCACACAACGCGCATTTCCAAGCGCATGGCTGCTACCAGAGTATGCTGATGAAGAGGTGGACAGCAAATCTGACTTTGATCCGAATGAGCGTGATGAGTTGTTTGAAGACGCTGCACTGATCATTGTGCAAAATCAACAAGGGTCAACTTCCCTTTTGCAGCGGAAACTGAAGCTGGGTTACAACCGGGCGGGGAGGATCATCGATCAGCTGGAAGCTGCAGGTATCGTAGGCCCATTTGAAGGAAGCAAAGCCAGGGAGGTGAAAGTGGCAAATGAAATGGCTTTGGAACAATTCTTGAAAGACCTCGACATGAATACAAGTGAAAATCAAAATTAATACCCAAACAATGAAATACATCCTGATCATCTTAAGTCTTTTTCTGACCTTTACCGGGTTTGGGCAAAGCGATAAGGAAGCCGATGAACTGCTCTCGAAAATTATCGATAAAACAGCTTCCTATGATAATTTTAAGGCGCAATTATCCTATACCATGGTAAACAAGGAAATGGATATTAATGAGAAAAAAACCGGATATATTTATGTTTCCAAGGACAAATACCGTATAGAGATGGAAGGCCAGGTCATCATCTGTGATGCTAAGACTGTGTGGACTTATCTGAAGGATTCACAGGAGGTGATGGTCAGTAATGTGGAAGACAACGATGAAAGCATCTCCCCCACAAAAATATTGACCACCTACAATGAGGATTACAAGGCCAAGTTTGATTCAGATAATAAATACAAAAATTCCGACATAAAGGCGATTAACCTGAAGCCCATCGACGGCAAACAATTTGAGCAGATGACCCTGGTGGTCAATCAGGAAAACCTTAGCCTGGAACGTTTTTCCGTCTTTGATAAGAATGGGAATGTATTTACCTATCACATTATTAATCTCACGCCCAACATGGATCTGCCTGAAAGTACTTTCACCTTCAACCCGGATGATTATCCCGATGTTGATGTCATCGACATGCGCTGATCCAGCGCTGTTTTATCACCAGAAAACAGGACGGGAGAATTACTGGTTTTGGATGGCCCGCTTCTTATGCTTGTAGGTAAAGCCCGTTATAAGTATCATCAGCCAACCCCCGAGAAGCGATAATGCGCCAATATATACGATCAGCGGTGTGAACCCGATAATGAGATTGGTAAATCCCTCCGTAGCCCTGATATATAGCCCTCCGGAGAATAAGACGATCCCGATGGTAAAAAGATAGTAAATGTTATTCAGGTATGAGCGACTCAGGTAACGATTCATGAAGGTCATAGCTAACAGGGCGACAATATGGACCATTTGGCTGGTTATTGCCAGGTTATAAACGCTGTTGCTACGCAGATCCATTTTGCTGACGAATACCTCGGCATCGAGAAATAACATAAGGATAGCCCAAATCCCCAGGATAGCTACGGTAATTAAATATTTCTTGGTCATCTCGGTTTGCTTGAAATTTTTGCGAAAGTAGAAAAAATCCAGTTGGGCAGGAGGTGGTCAGACCTAATAATCACTTTCTGTTACCATCGCTAAAAAGCCCGCTTAAAGTTTTAACTTTGACAAAAACTGTTTGCGGTTATGAATACTTCTGTTGAAATCAGTTATTATCCCCTTGAGGTGGAGTTTATTCCCCATATCAAAGATTTTATTCAGCGGCTTAATACCTATGGCAATATCAGGGTGCGTACGAATGGAATGAGCACCCAGGTATTTGGTGCTTATTTTGACGTGATGGAAATACTGACAAAAGAAATTCACCAGTCATTCAAATTGCCACATTCCATTTTTGTCATGAAAATTATCAACGCTGACCTGGATATTAACGATGGCGGAGATCATTGAATGGGTGGATATTGATATCGTTTTAGAGATCGTTGCCGTGATCTTTGGCCTTTTGAGTGTCTGGTTTGCTAAAAAGGCCAATATACTGGTATACCCCACCGGTATCATCAGTGTCCTGATCTATGTATACATCTGCCTGAATGCCCAGCTCTATGCAGATATGGGTATCAATTTCTTTTATTTTCTGATGAGTGTGTACGGATGGATTATGTGGACAAGAAAAACAGACAACAACAAGGAACGTCCGATTACCTATTTATCACGAAAGGATTACCTGTTTTCAACACTACTCTTTGTGGTATCAATCTTTGTCATCGTTTTCCTGCTGAAGTATTTTAAGGGGGACGATGAACTGTACTGGTCAACGGCTATTCCATATATTGATACCTTTACCACTTCGATATTTATTGTCGGGATGCTGCAGATGGCACTTAAGAAAGTAGAAAACTGGATTTTCTGGATTGTGGGAGATATCATCTCAGTACCCCTTTATTATTACAAGGGACTTTACTTTACCAGTATCCAGTTTGCCGTATTCCTGGCACTTGCTGTCGCCGGGTATATCGAATGGAAAAATAAATCGGATAAAAAACCACAGTTTGCTTAAGCGAATCGCGATAACCGGTCCTGAATCAACAGGAAAATCGACCCTTTCCAGGCAATTGTCAAGGCATTATCATACGGTTTGGGTCAGCGAATATGCCGTGGATTACCTGGCGGAATACGGACCGGATTATACATTGGAAGATGTGCTGAAAATGGCAAAAGGCCAACTGGAGCATGAGAATGACCTTGCGCATGTAGCTACAAAAAGATTATTTTGTGATACAGATTTGCTCGTCTTTAAAATTTGGTGTGATGTGGTATTCGGCGAGGTGCCTGCATGGATTGAAGAGCAATTGGAATCACATATCTATGATCTTTACCTGCTTTGCAGCCCGGATATACCCTGGAGGCCCGGGTTGTTCAGGGAGAACCCTAATGACCGGGAGTATCTTTTTCAACTGTACCTTCGTCAGCTGGCAGCCCGAAACCTGAATTACAAAATCATTGAAGGAAAAGGAATGGAACGGCTGGCAAATGCCTTGAGTTTCGTTGATGAACTGACAGTATGAAAGACCCCCTAAAAGTGCTGTACCTTGCCCGTTGGTATCCCAACCGGTATGATCCCATGCCCGGATTGTTTATTCAGCGTCATGCCGAATCTGCATCAAAATGCTGCCTTTTGGGTGTGGTGTATACCCATGTTGATGATGCAAAACAAATCAAGGGATATGAGCTGGAATTTACTGTGATCAATAAGGTCCCGACCGCCCGTATCTATTACAACAGTACCAAATGCAAATTACCGTTGCTTTCATCGTTTATGAAAGGTGTACGGTTTTTAAAAGCCAACCTTATTGGTATCAGAAAGATCCGTTCTGAAATAGGGGGTTTGGATATCATTCATGTTCATATACTCACCCGTTTGGGTATCCTTGCACTCTGGTACAAATGGTCAGCAAAGGTGCCCTATGTCATCAGCGAGCATTGGTCTCGTTACCTTTCACTAACAGGTGATTTTAAGGGCTTTTTCAGAAAGTGGATGACCCGGATGGTTGTGAGGAATGCATCCGTTGTGACCACAGTAACACGTAACCTTGCTGAAGCCATGCGACAGCATGGCCTGGAAAATAAAAACTATATCGTTTTACCAAATGTTGAGGGGATGGACTTTGAAGCGATGACAGCCTATGCAGACCAACTGGGAATCGACCGTTCAATTCTGAATTTTACAGGTTTACTGGAAGGTCGTGACCTGGTCAATGAAATGGTCGATGCGGATCTTCTGGTCGTTTTCAGCAACTACGAAAATTTACCGGTGGTCATCAATGAGGGGTTCGTCCTCGGGGTTCCCGTGGTTGCCACAAAGGTGGGCGGTATTCCGGAAATTGTGAATGATAATAACGGTATCATGTTATCAGCCGGAGATGAGAAGGACCTGGAAAACAGACTCAATCAGTTCCTGGATGGAAAATTTACATTTGATAATGAGCGAATCAGTATAGATCATCAGAAAATGTTTTCTCCTGATACCCTTGGGG
>JARRQC010000192.1:0-5012 GCA_037382165.1 bacterium
GGGCCGATTTGAACAATTCATCCCATATTTGCTGGGATATGACAGGGAGCTACAGGCTACCCTGGCGATGGCGTCGGAGGAACTTCATCCCAGCTCTGTTCTCAGGGATAGTGCGATTACAAGCAAATTGGGGGAGACCTGGAATGGATTACATTTCAACCTGGGTGCAACCATGGCAGCAGAAGAATTAAGGAATTATCTTGAACATGATTCCATCCCCCGGATCTCATTGTCCGTGGATAGTCTGGGAGTGAGGTTACCTGTGTACGCTGAAATAGCTGATCTTTCTCTGAATGCTACCCTTGGAAGGGACACGCTGGCAATAAATGATGTGAAGGGTACCATTGGGAACAGTCAGTTAGAATTTTCCGGAAGAGTGATTAATTTTGGCCCTGTCATCAATCAGGATACAGGAATCACTATTCAAGTTGACTATCAGATTTCTTCAGACCTGCTGTACGTGTCCGATCTTTTCACTTTCCATCAAAGATTCCTGCTTCCGGATTCACTGCGAAAGGAACACCTGGAAAACCTGATGCTTGCCGGCTCTGTGGAAGTGCCCTCTTCCAGTCTGAACAAGGAGGGTATACCTGAGGAGATCTCTTTAAAAATCCAGGGGCTGGAAGCTAAATACAGCGGCTATCCGCTGCCAGTCAGCCAATTCCATGCTGATCTCAGGAGAGATCATACAACGCTGTATGTAGATCAGCTTCGGGGAAAGGTGGGAGTCAGTAACCTGAGTCTGAACGCCATGGTCGACAATTTTACAGATACGGTCCTTTCAGGCATAAGTGGATATGTGACCCTTCAATCTGATCTGCTGGATCTGAACGAATTGCTGAAATTCTCATCACCTGTCGCAACTGTGGATTCAGTTCCGGTGGATTCATCAGGTTCAGGTGCCCCCCCGTTGTTTTTTCAATTCGATTATCCCGATTTTGAGCTAACCCTCGACATCGGGACATTGAACTACAGTGATTATACACTGGTGGGTCTGGGAGGTAAACTGCGAACCTCCAAGGAAAAAATATTCTATTTTGACCGGCTCACCGCGTCACTCGATCGTGGAGGAAATGCTGAATTCAGCGGGCAATTAAATGTTTCGGACCCATTCGAATATGCCCTGAGTACCAACTTTGATGTCAAAGATATCGATGTGAATACGCTGGATTTAAAAATGGAAGCAGGAGAAGAAACCTATTCTCTCAAGGAGAATTTCAGGGGATTAGTGAGCGCTGACGGACTGGCCGAGGTTTTCCTGACACCGGAACTCTCTCTCGATCTTCCCACCACTACTGCTGTATTCAATGTGAAAGTGGTCGACGGGGAACTGATTAACTTTACTCCTTTGCAGGCTGCAGCAAAATATCTGGACAATAAAGATCTGAATCATGTCCGTTTTGCCACGCTTGAGAACAGCTTCCCCATGACGGTGGCAAATTCTAGAATTATTGTCCCGCTTACCATTATCGAATCGACCATTGGTCAGATGCTCATTGAGGGGGAACAGGGTCTGGATGGCAGTTATCTCTACCTGATGCGGCTTCCTGCGTGGCTGGTCAGGGGGGCTGCGAGAAGCCGGTTATCATCCGCTGGAGATGACCAGAAGGAAGATGAAATCCAGGAATACAGGTCAGGTACTTTTATGAACGTTACAGCCTGGGGAGAAGGTGAAGAATCTGAGGTGAAACTGGGGGACAGACGAGACAGATATCGTTGATGAGGGAAGTTAGATTTGCATTGGGATACATGCCCCACCGGATCTGGGGAAACATACTGCAGGCACAGTTTTTGGAAAGGGAACCCGGCCATGAGTTTTATTTCCAGAGAGAATATATCCAGAACGATCCGGAAACCCACGCTTACAGGCAATTGACACCCATGCAAAGGGAAATAGTAAAGCATGTGGATGCCTATAGCGACAGAAACCTCCATAAGCTCTATTCGAAAAAAGGTACCGCCAGGGAATTTGTGGAAAATGCGGATGCGTCCACCATCCGGACCCATATCAGACCCTATATTGAGAAACACCTTTATCGAATTCTTGAAATTGCGAGGGATAACAACATATTGTTGTTTGTAAAAGACAAGAGCAACCGGAATATATTCCCGGAGGATTTTGTGACCATCGAAAAGAAAGAAGCCAATCCGCACTTCAGTTTTCATTATTCGGATCAGCTTACCTATTCCCTGATCCTGAAACACGAACATGAAATATTGCCACTGAAGGAACATCCCATTGACATTGTCTGTAACCATCCCTGCATTCTCATTCTGGCTAATGCGTTATATTTTGTGGGTGAGATTAACGGAAAGAAATTAAAACCCTTTACCAGCAAGGATCGGGTAGTGATTCCTCCTGAAATGGAGCATTCGTACTTTTCTACTTTTGTACGGAACACCCTGCGGGATTTCAATGCAGAAACGCAGGGCTTCCCTGTGGAGGACCTCCAACCTGAGAAAGAAGCCCATCTTGTGCTTGAAACTGGATTGAACAACCGGCCGGTCTGGGTATTGAAATTTGTATACAACGGTCAGACGATATATATGGACAGTCCGTTGCGACAATTCGTCAATTATGTGGGAGGAGCCGATGTACATGCATTCGAACGATTTCAGCGGGATCCTGAATGGGAGATGCATCAGGTGCACCTGATCAATGAATCAGGATTAAGTTCGAGGGATTTCAAAAACTTCTATCTCTTCAACAAGCTGGAGGGAAAAATCGAGCAGGACCTGTTGGAAGCGGTCAGCTACACCAATGATACAGGTGAGGAGCTGAGGAAAGCAGGAATCCGGATCAAACAGAGGCTTCAGAAGCACTATTTTTTGGGAAACATAAGCCTGGACTTTAATTCTGAAGAGAAAGAAGATTGGTTCGATCTGCAGATGAAGGTTACTTTCGGGAATGTGACCATTCCTTTCATGGCCCTTAAACATCACATCCTGGAAAGTATCAGAGAATATGAATTACCCGGAGGTGAAACTGCTGTTCTTCCGGCTGAATGGTTCAAAAAATACAGGCCGGTCTTTGAATTTGGCCGCATCAAAGGGGATCGAATCCTGATTCACAAGCAACACTTCTCGATGGTTCAGGAAGAAATCAGGCCTTTTCATGCCGATACCCTTGACAGGCTCCATAAGCTGAATGAAGTGGAGTTACTTCCTGACTATTCAATCCCTGAGGGTCTGAAGGCGAAACTCAGACATTATCAGGAAGAAGGATACAGGTGGCTGTGTTTTCTGCAGCAGAATAGTTTCGGTGGTTGTCTGGCTGACGATATGGGGCTTGGGAAAACATTGCAGGCGATAGCCATCCTTGTAAGGTCCAAGGAAGAGCTCGGGGAGCATAAGACTTCATTGGTTGTGGTTCCGGCATCTTTGTTACATAACTGGCTCAGTGAGCTCAGACGATTTTCACCCGGATTGAAACTATATTCCCATGTGGGAGCCCATCGGAACAAGGAACAAAATAGTTATTCCAGATATGACGTGATCGTATCCACCTATCATACGGTGAGACAGGATATAGAAGGGCTTTCACAGTTCCCTTTTCACTATGTGATCCTGGATGAGAGCCAGATGATCAAAAATTCTTCCTCAAAACTCTACCATGCCATCTCTGAACTATGGGCCGAGCACAGAATGGTCCTTACCGGCACTCCGATAGAGAATTCTTTAACGGACCTTTGGTCGCAAATTAACTTTGTGAATCCGGGCCTGTTGGGAACCCTGGGATCTTTTAAAAAAAGTTTTGTCCAGCCTATTGAGAAAAAACAGGATGAAGAACGGGAAGCAAAGCTTAAAGAATTAATCAATCCTTTTATTCTCAGAAGAACAAAGCAAGAGGTGGCCCGGGAGCTGCCTCTTCTCTTTGAACAGGTCCGTTACTGCAATATGACAGAGGATCAACGCAGGGTATATGAAGAGGAAAAATCACTGGCTAGAAACGCAATCCTTGAAAACCTGGAAGAGGTAGGAATGGAACGTTCCACCATCCTGGTGTTGAGGGCGCTGACCAGGTTACGCCAGATAGCGAATCATCCAGCGTTATTGGAAGAGTTTAAGGGGCTCCCGTCCGGGAAATTCACGGAGGTTTATCGTGACCTGGAGAGTGTGATCGCAGAAGGACATAAGGTGTTGATCTTCTCTTCTTTTGTGAAACATCTGAAGCTGTTCAGAGAGAGGTTGGACGTGGATAGGATCCCGTATGCTTACCTGACAGGGAGTTCGAACCAGGAACAACGCAAAAAAGCAGTTAGGGAGTTTCAGAACCACAATAACTGTCCGCTCTTTCTTATTTCTCTGAAGGCCGGAGGGGTAGGATTGAACCTGACTGCTGCAGACTATGTTTTTATTCTTGATCCCTGGTGGAATCCGGCTGCTGAATTGCAGGCTCTGCACCGGGCCCACCGCATAGGTCAGGATAAAAATGTATTTGTTTACCGGTTTATCTCAAACGGGACCATTGAAGAGAAGATTCAGCATCTTCAGCAAAAAAAGAAAAAACTCTCGGAAACCATGATCGCTTCCAATAATCCCATGAAGAATTTGACGGAAAGTGAATTGATCAAGTTATTCAGTTAAAAACGATAAGAGACACTGGCCAGGGCACCCCCGGAGAGCGGCATAAAGCCAATACTCCATCCACCTTCCGCACTGGTTCCACTGTTTTCTGCCTCTCTGGATCTTGAGAATGCATAGGAGGTCATGGCAACAATGCTGGCAGATCCAAGTATTCCGCTGGCCAGTGTAAGCGGAACCGTGGCGCCCCAGTCGGTAGTAAAACTATATAGGGCCAGGCTGGTGGGGATGATGGAGAGGGCATACAGTGTCCATCCCAGCTTTGCCCTGGCTGAGAAGCTCTCCTTAGCAATGTGAACGGACCTTACGCCTGCGTAGATCACCGGTGGACCAATCAGGATCATGGCCGAAGCAGGGATTCCCGCATACCCTGCATTCCAGTCATTCACCAGTCCGGAAACAAACATCAGACCCAACACGGCAGGAGC
>JARRQC010000193.1:0-2085 GCA_037382165.1 bacterium
ATTTACTCCGTTTTCGTTCAGGCCAACACTAACATCGACGAATACATCGATCACTTCAATCGGGTTTTCAAAATCATTACCCCTTACATGAAGCATACCCTGATAGGGCTGTGGTTCAAGGTTGGCAGTATTGATATTTACTTCGACATCAATTTCTGCTCCGGCCGGATTTGTGCCGCTCTGAGGGTTGACAGTTAACCAGTGAGGGATGCTCCATCCATCCGCATAGGCACGAATATTCCAGTTATAAGGGAGGCCGGCTCCTGCAGCATGACTCCAGGATTCTCCCATATCGAAGGACCACCAGTCACCGTTCGGATTAACCGGACCTTCATCGATTCCGGGAACAAATGTGCCGGCTAAACCGGATACCCAGTACCCAACGGCAATATCCTGTCCGTCGAGACGGAAAGGTTCATCCAGTTCGATGGTATTCCATTCACCGCCAATGGCTGTGAAATCCTGCTCATAGAGCAATTCTCCCGGTTCGCCCGGATAGTTGCCCAAACCGTAAATCTGAAGTTTGGTTTCCAGCGGCGGGTCATTGATGAAGACATCCACCCTGTCGATATCATAATTGATATAAGGATCGATGAGATCAGCAGGGAAAAGTGCCGCAACTACATACTGGAAGTCGTTATTGGGATTACCGATGGCATTCCAGTTGTCACCGTCATAATTCAGGACTACCTCGCGATCTGAAGGATTATCAGACGCTGTATTAGGTGTAGGATCCAACGTGAATTCAATTGGATTCACCTTATTGTATTTTTGATCTGCAACAGGTTTTGCGAGGGGAGCTTTGTTGCCTTCCGGATAAGTGACAACGATATCCCACATGAGATCAGCTTCACCTTCGTTTGCGAGGGAGAATGTTTCGGTGGTTTCTTCCCATTGCCCCATGGCCGTGAAAATAGGATTGTCGCCTGTAACGACCATGATAGGTTCTTGCAGTGCCGGAACCAGTTCGATGAATCCTACATCATCAACATAATAGAGTGGGTCACCATCTCCGGGGCCTCCTGCCCAGAAGTCGGCTCCACCCAATTGAAGCGTTCCATCCTCTGATCCGGACTGGCAGGAGAACGGCCAATCAGCGATCATGGTTCCATCAACCCAAAGTTCAACCATGTCACTGTTCAGGTCAAAGACGTTGCTGAACTGGTGCCAGGTATCGTGCATGTAAGAGAACCAAATGGTATCGCCACATCCGATGATCCAGGCGTTGTCATCACCTTCGGCGGTGCTGAAGAACACATCGTATGCCCATTCAACTCCGGGTTCTTCATAATGCTGGATGTTGTAATATCCTTCATTGGTGCTGGGTACGTACAAACTGAAATCCAGTTGATACTTACCGGTCTTTTTATCACCCATTTTGAAAACGAGGTCTGTAGAACCGGCAACTTCTCCTGATTTAGTCGGACTGGAAGCCTGGTCATCCACGATGGGAGCGTCGGTTTCAGATCCCGGCATATTGTCCCAGGTGGTCCAGAATCCGGTCTCATCTGATTCGGCTACAAATTCTCCAACTTCGTACTCTTCAAAGTCGGTCTGGAAGACATAGTCATACCCTTCTTTGATCTCGACGGCGTCAAGTGCTGCAAGGTCACCGTCATTACCCACATATTGCCAGGCAATGTGGAAAGGTGCATCGGCATACTCGTCGAGGTTCAGTGTATACATGACCCATGCCCAGCTGGCTTCAGGATCTACGACATCAATCGCATCCCAAAGTTCTGTCCAGGTTGTGCCGCCGTCGGTTGAAATATGAACCTTGGCGGTAGCACCTGTAAGCCAGGGACCGCTGATACCGAAGTAAAAGTTTAAATTCAGCGGAGTCTCTCCGGAAGGAGTGATCTCAGGTGAAATCAGCCATTCATCCTGATCTTCAGCGATCCATGGACAAATTGCTGAGTACACACTTTCCGGATCGATATCAGTAAAAGGATTGGCTGAAGGATTTCCCAGCATCCAGTTGTTTTCCGGATGTGTGTTTATAACCTGCCAACCATCCGGCGGGAAGGTTTCAGCATCAAAACCTTCTTCCAGAAGGGTAGCCCTTGCGGAAGCAGGATTGATCAT
>JARRQC010000193.1:2103-7085 GCA_037382165.1 bacterium
TCATTTCAATGCCGAGCGCCTGTGCTTTTGTCATTGTCTGGTTTTGCGCCTGCATAAAAGAAAGGGCAAAAACCATCGCAACAAACAAAGTAAAATAATGCGTAAATTGTTTCATAATGATTTTTTAAATAGTGATTAATTCAATTGCTCAACGCAAATTTAAAAAATATCTAGGTCAATTTGAATTAAGGGGGTGTTAATTTAGGGCAATTTTTTTAAGCAATTCCCAATCCCTAAACGTAGATTAGTCGTTTTGAGACTTGTTATAGGTCATTGGTCATTGGGCAATTGTAGCTTCTTAACCAGTCCTCCGTCCCCCGTCTTCTGCCCTCTGTCCCAATTCAACATTCATCATTCACCACTAATCATTCATTATCCATTCCTGTTCAATTTTATTGTTTAATTGCTAGCGTATTGCGACTGGAGCTAAAAAAACCCCTGCAAGGAAACTTACAGGGGCTTGATGTCATTTGGATTTGATTATTTTACAATGATCTTATGCAGGCTAAGTCCCTGATCTGTCATTATTTCAATAAGATAAAGACCGGGATCTGCCTTGTCAAGGTTCAGCTGAACCTGCTGGCCGGAGTATTTTTCTTCCAGCACAACCTGTCCGAGACTGTTCAGCATTCTGACATATTCCAGATCACCGTTGGTTCTTACACTCAACCTATTGCTCGCAGGATTGGGGTATACCATTACATAAACCTGCTCGCCAAATTCATTCACACCGACCAGTACGTTGGCGGCCACATTGATGATATACCATTCATTTTCCGTATCGTTGGTGCGTAAAATGATCTCGCTGGTATAAGGTTCCGGATTCAGATTGGCGGTGTTGATGTTCACATCAACATCCATGTATTCGTCCTGTCCGAGGGTGCCTTCTGCAGGGTCTACCGACAACCATTGCGGGATATTGTACCCGTCGAGGTGGGCGCGGATATGCCAGTTGCCATCCAGGTTTTCATTGGCTTCGATCAGGCGCGTCCAGCCGCCACCGAAGGAGATCCACTGACCATCGGGGTGTTCAGGACCTTCATCGGTTCCGGGGACATAAGTTCCTCCCAGTCCGGAGATATAGTAACCTACCCAGAGGTCCTGGCCGTCGATGTAAAATGGTGTATCGAGCATGATCTCGTTCCACTCGCCGCCGATCGGAAAGAAATCCTGTTCATACAATAATTCACCGGCTTCCATCCTGGTCAATCCTCCCATTCCATAGATCCGCAATTTGGTTTCCAGCGGCGGGTCGTTGATAAATACACTGACTTTATTGATTGTCATCCCGCGGTAGGGTGCGAGCATATCGTCAGGGAATCTGACTGCAACGACCCACTGGTAATCGGCGTTTGGATTACCGATGGCACCGCCAATGCTATCGCTGTCATAATGCAGGACCGTTTCCCTGCCGGATCTTGAGGAAACAAAAGGTGTGAAATCAGGATCTGATTGTATTTCCCTCGGATCGACATGGGTATTTTTCCATAGCACATCTGATTGGACAGCCTGCATGGGTGCTTTGCCCATTTCCGGGAAAGTGACCGTAAAGTCGTAGTTCAGGTCGGCTTCGCCGGCATTACCCATCTCGAAAGTTTCCGTTGTTTCCTCCCACTGTCCGATGGAGACAAAAATGGGATCGTCCACCGTAATGTCAAGTACCGGTTCCTGCAGGCCCGCGACCAGTTCGATATATTCAAGGTCATCGAAATAGAACATGGGATCTACTCCGTCAGGTGCTGCTGCATAGAAGTTTATACCGCCCAATTGGTTTGCTCCCGGATCACCAAATGATTGCAGGCTCCATTGCCACTCATGAACCATGGTACCGTTAACATAAAATTCAGCCCAGTCTGCATCCAGGTCCACGATGGTCTGGACCGGAAACCAGGTGTCGAAAGGGTGGTCAAAAGGAACGGAATCGGAGCTGCCTACATAGGCATATCCGGGCATATCCGCCTCTTTTCCAAAATAAACCTGGTAGGCCCATTCGGTGCCGGGTTCCTCAAAATGCTGGAAATTATAGTATCCTCCGTGGTCAGCGGCAATGTAGGCGTTGAAATTCACCTGGTACTTACCCGTTTTCTTGTCGCCTGCAAGGAAGAGCAGGTCAGTAGTAGATCCGAAAATCTTGGCAGATTTTGTCGGGCTTGAAGCCTGATCGTCTGAGATCGGGGCATCTTCGGAACTTCCGGGATCATTGCTCCAGGTGGTCCAGAACCCGGTTTCATCATCCAGGGCTACCATATCACCCACTTCATAATCTTCGAAATCTGATTGGTACAGATATTCCAAACCGGCTTTCACTTTCACGCCGTCAAGACCGGCCAGGTTGCCATAAACTCCTACATACTGAAAACCAATTTTAAACGGTTCATCCACATAGGCGTCAAGATTCAGCAAGACATGGTTCCATTGCCAATCCTCAATTTCGTCCAGGTCTTCTCTTGCATCCCAAAGTTTTGTCCAAGTATCACCGTCATCGGTTGTGATATTGATGATAATTGTAGCTCCGTCAAGGAACAAGGTGTTGGTTCCGATGTAGCAATCAAGGACTGTCGGCACCTCACCCTCAGCATCAATTTCAGGGGTGATCAGCCATTCATCCTGGTCGTTTTCCGGCTCATGGGGAACCATGGCCGAATACTGACTTGCAGGGTCTATATTGTCAAAATTCAAATTCGGATCTGCGGGGTTTGTCTGGATCCAGGTGTCATCCGGATCGGGCGCGGTTTGAACGATAGTCCATCCGGCCGGCGGAAAATCCCCGGGAACATCAAAACCTTCTTCAAGAAGAAGCGTGTTTAATCCTCGTGTTTTGGCAGGGATCTGATTAACCCCTGTTTCTTCAACTCCAAATTGTGATATGGTTTGAATCGTCTTCTGGGCATTTGCTGTACCCCATGCAAGAACGAAAACCATCAATAAGGAGAATAATCGTCTGGATGTTTTCATAATCTTGATTTAATTTTAAAAAAAGTTTAACCTTCAAATGTAAAAAAACTGTGCGCCTTCAAGGTGAATTACGGAAAAATATTACCATACAATATCTATTTATTTTTCAGCAGAAACTGGTTATAAAGTAGGAGTAACAATGAGGTTGCTATTCCGATGGCTGCAAAAATCCACCAAATCTTACCCGGTCTGTACGTAGTATAAAGCAGTGATGTCAATTCCTCCGGGCTGACCCCCATTTTCTCCACGGTTTGATTGAACAGTAGCGCACCATCCATATCCCTGATCGTTTCCATTTTTTCAATGCCATTACTTACGAGGTAATCTTTGAGAAAGGCATATTTATCTGAAAGTTTAGCATAAAGTGAGCCCGACAATAACCCCCCGAAAACATTTCCTCCGGCGACAGGCAGAAAACTATACCCCATATACAAGGCAACTTTGTCCCCGGGTGCGATGCTGCTTATATATTCCTGGATACGCGGTGAACTGGCCATTTCTCCGAAGGCGAGAACAGCGATGCCGACAACCAGCCAGGTGCCCCATGTGGATAAGGTAAAGATGATAAAACCCAAAGCGATCACCATTATTCCGGCGATCATGGAGTGGACCGGGTGTGTTTTTCTCAGGCGGTTGGACATAAAAACCTGGAAGATTATAATAGTCAGGGCGGGGATATTAAGGATCATCTCCGGCCGGATAATGCCTTTACCGTTCTCTGTTGTTCCGAAAACCGCCGCAATAATGGAGGAGGAATTGTACAGGTCGGAAGTGTTGATCCACTCTGTGAGGTAGACGGGCAGGGTGAAGAATATTTGCATATACATCACCCACATCCCTGTAATGATAAGTAAAAAGAGATCGAAGCGAACATCCTTTAAAACAGTAACCGTGTTGGTAAAAAGCTTTCGGAAAGTTTCTCCCAGCTTTTCCGTTGGTTTTTCTGTCTCACTGACAGGTTCTTTGTAAAAATGAAGCAAAAGAATGTTCAGGACTATGACAGCCCCGCTCATCAGGAAAACATAGAACCAGTTGATATCCCTCAGCTTGGAAGCTACAAAAGGGCCGATGAAACCGCCTACGTTAACGATCATATAAAAAATCCCGAAGCCCAGGGTACCTGTCTCTCTGGTGGTGGTTTTAGATACTGTGGCTACGATGACGGGCTTGAAGAAGGCGCCGCCCAGGGCCACGAGCAGAAATGCGGTAAAAACCGTGGCATAGGTGCTGGTGAGCCCCATCGCCAGATAACCTGCCGCCAGCGATGCAAATGCGCCGAGCAAAACCTTGCGGTATCCAAAACGGTCGGCGATGGCACCTCCCAGAATGGGGAGCAGGTAAAGGATGCCTGTCGCGATGGCCTGCATGATCCCTCTTTGTTCCTGTGTAAATCCCAGTCCACCGGTGGAAACAGGATTTGTCAGGTAGACCGAAATAACGGTGAACATGCCGTAATATGCCCAGCGTTCGAACAATTCAAGGGTATTGGTGACCCAGAAGGTGCGTGGGAATTTTTGGAAAGTAGCTGATAACTGACTCATTAACTTGCGCTCGAGGATTTATTTGAAAAAAGCAATTCGACCGCAATGATAGTTATTTTCCAGAGGAAGAACAATAAGGAACCTTCTTTCACTTTGGGATTTCAGCATCAGGGTGATAAATAGGGACGCAGCTTTTTGAATTCTTCAGGCGTCAAAATTTGTCTTTTAAGCAGCAGGCTGGCATGGATGGTTGTATCTTCCCGGAGGGAGACAATTTGTTTTACGATGTCATAAGTCAGGTACGGATGCCGGAGAAGGGACCTGAAGGTTGATTCATTGAGTTGAATTTTGGTAATATGTCCCGTATCAATTCGAATGAAATCCCATCTTTTCTTTACGTCTGCACTGTCAAATCCATAGACATCAAATAACTGTTCCCGGGTCGCATAACCTACAAATAATTTAGTGAATTTTAGGATCATGGAATCTAGCCATGTAGAAATGTTCAAAGAATGGACAATCACGTCGGAGTATGCTGTTTTTATC
>JARRQC010000194.1:0-4982 GCA_037382165.1 bacterium
TGAGTATTTCAACCTGCATGGCAAAATAACCTTTAAAGATGATGAACCTTCAATAGCTGAAATATCTGACATTGAAGTTAAAGCAGACACATTCGCCACTTCGGTGCAATGGGTGCAAGATTCAATTTATTACGACCTTGAGGTATTAAGCAGATACAGAGGAACAGTTGTGGCAGAAAGTGATTACTATTACTTTGATCCTGCCTCAATTGGATCTTTACCGCCAGAGGGAGTTTTTGAAAATATTGCTGAACTTGATTTTGATGCGTACAAGATCGACCCGAAAATGACCATCAATAATCAAAAAAACGACAGCGTATCTATTTGCGATGGAGATACAATTAAATCCTCCATTGATCCGAGTGATAAGATATTCGTTAGTATTTCAGGAACTTACCAGTCGTATGATGTACTTTGGGAAAAGTATTCCGGAAGCTCTTGGAATTCAATTAGTACCGAACTCATTTATTCATTTTCACCATCCGAGAACACCTTATACAAGTTGACTGTAAATAATCAGGTTGGAGAGGTTCTGCACACTGACACCGCTTTACTAAACATTATTGTAAAAGAAAGGCCCACCGAAAACCGTGATCTCAAAGGCCCTCTTGAAGTCTGCCGAAACCAGGGCGGAGTGATCTATTATGTGGATGCTTCAGAACATATTCCCGGCGACTATTACTCCTGGGAGATAGATACCCTTGGATCGCTGGAAGGTTCTGACAAAACGAACACATCCATTGTGAACTGGCATGATACCCCGGGTTCGGCAAACCTCACGTTGCGAACCTACAGAAATGGTTGTGAGGCAAATGACCATACGACCAGAACGATCAACATCCTGGATTCCGAGGCACGTCCTGTAGCCGGAATCGAACAAAAAGACGACAATATGCTCCTTTGCTCTGATGCCGATGCGGGATGGTATGAATGGGGCTATCATGAGATGGATAGTGGTTTTATCGAAAAAACCGTGATACTTGAGGGTAAAAACGAATGGTATTGTCGCTTTGACGACCGCGGCGATCATATCAATCTCATCGATTTCAGGTATTTTGTCATCACATACGATGATAAGGATAACCTGGGCTGCGGGACTACCTCCTATTTCAACGACTTTCTGCCACTGATTGACGAGGAACTGGAAGCCGGAGAAATGCTCATCTATCCCAACCCGGCAGATGATGCGCTATACATACGTCTGCAGAAAGGTACACGGTTCAAAGAATGTACTGTTGACCTGTATGATAGGGCAGGCAATAAGGTCCTGAGTCGCGAGTATACACCCAACCAGAATGGAAATACGTTCGTGATCAAAGGTTTGCAGAGATTCCAGCCTGGACTGTATTTCATCCATGTCCTGTACGATGACCGGTCACTGGCATCCAAAGTAATCATCAGGTAAAAGCACATGAAAAAGCATATACAACCCTATCTGATCATCTTACTTTCCCTGCTGACACTTGCAGCGGCCGGCCAAAGCAACAACAAGTTGGAAAAGGCCCTTGCACTGGTCACGGAATACGTGGAACTTTCGGGTCCTGACAAATTGGTAGTCCCGGAAAACATAAGCAGTTTCCAGGCATTGTTCACACCTGGTGCCCGTGTGATCCTGGACATTCCGTTCGCATCAACGGAATCCCAAAACAGTGAAGTGAAACGGATTTCGAAGGACGACCGTCAACAGGGCGAACTGTTATCGGCCTATGGCAAGCAGGTTCCGGTGGATCTTTACATCGACCTGGTCAACAGGTACTGGAAGGGTACTGCGGCAGTTGACGGGACGCCGGCCTATACCATAGAATACACCGGCAGGAAAGATATCACCCTTCTCGAGAGGGATACGGTAACATACGAGGTTCGGAAAAGATTTACGGCTTCCGACATTACGCTGCCTGATAGTGGTTTGTACCTGGTCCATATTCGTTTCATCGATGGCAAGCCGCTCATCTACACGATCCGGGTCAACGACGAGAAAACGAATACGCTGGACCTGGCCTTCACCTTTATCGACCTGGCTGAAAAAAAGAGTGATAGAGGATATGTGCTTCAGGGTATCAGTGCAGACTTCAGGATCAACAATGAATATCCGGTAAACAACAGTGTAATGCTGGATCAGCATGCTGACTCGTCTGGCAGGATTATGCTTCCCGCCTCTGCAGGTCGCCGGTCCGTGCTCTTTATCGACACGGTAAGACACCCGGGCAACGTTCGCTACGATATCCCGCTGGAATGGAAATCCGGCGGCGTTCGTGCCACCGAGCAGCCCGGCGGAGGATTTGTGATCGGATTGAGGCCTTACCGCTGGAATGGTTTTACCTATACCTTGAACATTTACGGTGGAATCTTCATGCCGGAAGAGGTGGATATGACACACTTTACGGAAGGCAGCTTCAGTGTTGAACCGGGCTACAAGGTCGGCATCTCCTTCCGTGTAAGCTATTTCTTCAACCACGACCGGCTGAAATACAACCGGAAGATGTGGCTCTTCGGCGCAGGTAGCGGCCTGGCTTTCAGTTACCAGCAGTCGGAAGTCAGCAGTGACGGCTTTATCCAAAACAATTACGAATACATTGACTACAGCAATGACAACTGTGAAATTGGGGTCCGGGGAAACGCGTTTTCGGAAGTAAATACAATGGTTGGGATGACCGTTCCGCTTTACCTTGAACTTCGCAAAAGAACGGGAAACCACTTCTCATTTTCCATGGAGGGAGGAGTGAACCTTACCTTTCCGTTAAGCACAGATTTTGATGCCAGCGGGAACATCTCCCGATGGGGTTATTATTCCGATTATGGAGACAAACCCATTGTTGATGATGAAGTTCTCAATTATTTTACCGACAGCCCAAACAGTTACAGCGGCACTATCGAATACAGCCGGCCACAGGCTGAGGCTTTCTTCTCGCTCAACGGTTTCTTACACCTGTTCAAAAGGAATCCCGACAACGCCTTGCGAATAGGTATTGAAGCAGCCCTTCCCTTTTCTGCAGCCAGCAATTACTGGTACCCTCAGGGACGCCGTAAGAACTATGAAGGCTACTGGATCAATATAGAGGACAACCAGTACCGCAGCCTGGCTTATGCAACTGAATCGATCTACAGTTATTATTTCGGAATAAATATTGGGATAAATATCATACGCTATAAGCCGAAGTAATGTCCTTCCCGGTAAAGCAGCCGGACACCTTAAAAAACATCAGCCTCCCCTATCATTTTTCTTACTTTTGATCGTTAATCCTTAAAGCAAAGGAAACTTGTTCGGCAGGAAGGTAAAGGCAGCGGTAATTGCATGGGTATTATATGTGCCATTCGTGATGATGGCACAACAGGATACGCTCAGAACGCCTGATATTCAGCAAGACACCCTATTGCCCGACACGCTGCAATCCGACACAACCTTCCTTCAAAAAATAGATACCCTTGTCAGGCAGACGGTAACTCCACCCCCTGCAAAGAAAAGAGACACACTGCTTCTTGGAACCGATTCTACCAATGTCTTTTATTTCACAGGCAACATTGACAGCCTGAAATTGTTAAAACTCAACAGGATTGATTCAAGCACCCTGTATTTTCATGAATTCGATCCCCTTTGGAAATACAATGGCATATACTCCACGCTGAGCAACATTGGGATGGCCCATAAGAATTTGATATTCAATCCAGAACCAACGATTGGATATTATATTGCTCACCAGAGTTTTCCCAGGTACATTTATCAAAGTGACCGCGTCAAGTACTACAAGCAGTATATTCCATATACAGAGCTTGAATATATTCTGGGTGCTAAACGGGAACAAAATTTTTCCATCATTTTCAGCCGTGAACTGGTGAAACGTTTCACTTTCGGCTTTGACTTCGCGCTGAATTTTTCTCCAGGCCCCTACACGAACAACAAAATAGACGACAAACGCCTGTTCTTCACCTTCCAGTATTACACAAAGAATGCCCGTTACGGGGTCATCGCAAATTACCTTTGGAATAAAATCAATGTAGGAGAAAATGGAGGCATATCCAATGATTCCATCTTTGAAAATGATGTGGAATCAGACCGGCGTATCATCCCTGTCTATCTTGATGAGGCCAACAATGAAGTGAGACATTCGGGTTTCTTCATCGAGCAATATTTCAACCTGCTCAAACCTGCTGCCGATACAAGCAAAAGAAAGATTGATGCAGGCAGCATCGCCTGGTCCGTAGAATATGACCGCAACCAGATGCGATTCGTGGATGGAGATCCTGTCAGTGACTTTTATGTCAACCATATGGCTCCCCTCGATTCCTCAGGTACTTTCGATTCGGTTTACCAGCAAAGGCTGCGTAACCGTGTACGTTGGTCGAGCATCGGATACCATGATAATGCCCGACATCAGGTCTTTCATGTATATTTTGGGATCATTCATGATATCATCAGGCAGGAATCCAGGAATTATTATGATTCCCTGGCATTTCTGAATCAAATGGATAAGCAGTTCAACCAGCTTTCCGCATTTGGAAGTATGGGTATCTACGCCTTTAAGATCCTCAAACTGACGGCTTCTTTTGAATATGTGCTCAGTGAAAACAATAAGAATGACCTTAAAGTTTCCGGAACACTTGAACAGATCCTCGGTTCGGCAAAGCGGAATTTTGGTCGGCTCAATGCCGGTATTGACCTGATCACCCGCTCACCCTCCTGGTATTTCCAGGAATTTCATTCCAACTATTACCGCTGGTCCAACGATCTGAAAAAGGAAAACTATTTCGTCATCTTTGGGGAGTATACATTTCGCAGGGCATCAGCAGGTGCCAAATTAACCACACTGAGCAACTACACTTATTTTGATGCAGAGGTGCGACCGAGACAGTTGGAAGATCCGGCCACCCTGCTGCAGTTGTATGCTAAAGGAACCATTCGTATCAGGAAATTTGGCATCAATACACGACTGGTATATCAGACCACCAGTTCAGATGCCATCCGGCTGCCTGCGTTCAGTGGAGTG
>JARRQC010000195.1:0-4972 GCA_037382165.1 bacterium
AAGAATTTTGCAGGCTAAATTTTGACCTATGGGCAGAGCATTTGAATATCGGAGGGCAGCAAAGGAAAAAAGGTGGGATAAGATGTCGCGTATTTTTCCAAGACTCGCGAAGAACATCACTTTGGCGGCAAAGGAAGGCGGTCCTGACCCTGAACTGAATGCCAAACTCAGGAATGCCATCCTGGCGGCAAAGGCTGAGAACATGCCGAAGGATAATATTGAGTCGGCCATTAAGCGTGCTTCAGGCAAGGATGCGGAAGCCCTCGTTGAAGTTGTTTATGAAGGCAAAGGCCCCCATGGTGTGCTGGTCGTTGTGGAAACCGCAACGGATAATACCACCCGAACCGTTGCCAATGTCAGGTCTTATTTCAATAAAGCAGGAGGTTCATTTGTGCCGGCAGGGTCGCTGGACTATATGTTTTCACGAAAAGCTGTTTTTGAATTTGACCTTACGGAGGGCATGGACCTGGAAGAACTGGAACTGGATATGATCGATGCCGGCCTGGAGGAATTTGCGCAGGAAGGGGAAAAGATTGTTGCCTATGCCGATTACACACACTATGGAAGCATGGCCAAAGCCCTCAGCGATAAAGGCATTGAACCTTCAAAAGCCACACTGGAAAGGATTCCCAATAATCCGGTTGATTTTAGCGAAGCGGAACTTGAAGATATTGAGAAAATGCTCGACAAGATCGAGGAGGATGAAGATGTTCAAAAGGTCTTTACCAATGTAAACTGACCCTCCCGGCGCTGTTAATGATTTGCTTATACAGTTCAGCACTTTTTTCTCCATGTTTTTATTCAGAAAAAATATGTAGGTTTGCAACGCGTTCCTAACATACATTTATCAAGAAAGGTGGAGGGTAAGGCCCTGTGAATCCTTAGCAACCCACGGTTCCGACACGTGAAGGTGCTAATTCCTGTCCCCGTCAGGGGTAAAGATAAATCAACGGAGTTGACATGTTTTAAACAAAATATATGGCCTCTTTTGATTTATCGAAAGGGGCTTTTTTCTTGCCTGCATCCCACCAGCCGGTGATTCCCTTTCAGATAAAGTATGTTGGTCGTATGAACATAATAACAGAACCGCATGAAAGAAAAATTCGAAACCCTGGCCATCAGGGCGCAGGCAGAAAGGAGTCAGCATAAAGAGCACACCGTCCCCTTATATCTGACATCCAGCTATGTATTTGAGGATGTGGAACAGGGTGCAGCCCTGTTTGCTGGCGGACAGGAAGGGTATATGTATTCGCGGGTGGCCAATCCCAATACCGATGAATTTGCCAACAAGCTGGCCCTGCTCGAGGGTGGGGAGGCCGGTATCGCAACGGCGACCGGCATGGCAGCCGTATTCTCAACTTTCGGGGCATTATTGAAGTCAGGTGATCACCTTGTTTCTTCCACTTCCATATTTGGCAGTACCCGGCATGTCATTGAACAGATCCTGCCGGGATGGGATATCGGTTTCAGTTTTGTCAGCCTGAAAGACAAGGCAGGCTGGAGGCAGGCTTTCAAAGGTAACACGAAGCTGGTTTATGTGGAAACACCTGCAAACCCTACCCTCGACCTGGTTGATATTGAATGGCTGGCAGGACTTTGTCATGATCACGGCGCCCTACTGGTCGTAGATAATTGCTTTGCCACACCCTACCTGCAACAGCCCCTGCAATCCGGCGCGGATATTGTTTTGCATTCCGCTACCAAGTTTCTTGACGGTCAGGGAAGGGTCATGGGTGGTGCCATTGTAGGTTCTTCCGAGGTGATAGAAAAATGCAGTGCTTTCATCAGGAAAACCGGCCCGAGTCTGTCACCTTTCAATGCCTGGATCTTGTCAAAAAGCCTGGAAACACTCGCTGTCAGGATGGAAAGGCATTGTGAGAATGCCATGCAACTTGCTGGTTTTCTCGCTGAAAGGAAAGAAGTTGCAAGTGTGGTATATCCCTTTTTACCCGGGTTTGAACAATATGAGCTGGCCAGGAAACAAATGAAGATGGGCGGCGGGCTTGTCACCTGTGACCTTGCCGGCGGGCTTGAGGCAGGAAAGAAGTTCATGAATGCACTGAAATTGCATTCCCTGACAGCCAACCTGGGAGATACCCGGAGCATTGCAACGCATCCGGCTTCCACAACCCACAGCAAACTGACACCGGAGCAACAATTGCAGATCGGGATTACCCCCGGACTCGTCAGGTTCTCCGTAGGACTGGAAAATATTGATGATATCCTGGCAGATGTAGAACAGGCACTAGATACCTTATAACGATGAATAAGAGAAAACAATACCTGCATCCTGAACCATTCGTGCTTGAATCGGGTAAATCATTGGAGAAGCTGACCCTGGCCTATCATACCTTTGGCCGGATGAATGCGGCAAAGGACAACGTGATCTGGGTCTTTCACGCGCTGACGGCCAATTCCGACGTGCTTTCCTGGTGGCCTACCCTTGCGGGAAAAGCCAAGGCACTGGATCCTTCCGAAAACTTTATCATCTGTGTCAATGTGCTGGGTTCCTATTATGGAACAACCGGTCCCCGGAGTCCGCATCCGCTGAACGGCCATATCTATGGACTGGGCTTTCCGCAATTCACCGTAAGGGATGTGGTAAACAGCCAGTTGCTGCTGGCGGAGCACCTCGGTATCGATAAAATCAAACTCATCATCGGCGGATCCTTCGGCGGATTCCAGGCACTTGAATTTGCCCTGCTCTTTCCAGGCCGGATCGATCACATGGTGGTGGTGGGCACCAGCGCAAAGGAAACCGCATGGAGCATCGCTATTCATGAAAGCCAGCGACTTGCCCTCACAGCTGATACAACGTTTTCCGGAAATGACCACGAATCCGGCCAGGACGGTATGCGTGCTGCGCGTGGCATAGGATTACTTACCTATCGTACCTATGAAGCCTATAAACTGACCCAATCAGATCATGATAGCCGGCTCGATGATTTCAGCGCGGCCTCTTACATCCGCTTCCAGGGTGATAAACTGGTCAACCGGTTTCATGCCCACTGCTACTGGTACCTTACCAAATGCCTGGACACCCATGATTTGGGAAGGGGCAGGGGAGGTGTGGAAAAAGCGCTGGCACAGATCAGTATGCCCTCGCTGGCGATTGGAATCACCACCGACAGGTTAGTGCCCGTCGCCGAACAAAAAATTATCGCTTCAAATATTCCTGGAGGCAGCTTCGTGGAGATTGAATCTGAATTCGGACATGATGGATTTTTGATCGAGGGGGAAAGGATTGGGAAGATTGTAAAGGAATTTATTGGATAGATGGAAAGAAAGAGAAGAATATTGAAGTTTGGGGGATCATCCCTTGATAATGGACATGGGCTGCAAAACTGCCTTGATATCATTGAAAAGGCAGCATCGGAACCCGTTGCCGTAGTGGTATCCGCCAGGGGTGACAGTACCGATGTATTGGAGAATCTACTGTTACGGGCAAGCAGAGGAGATGCATTTGCCGAATTACTCAACGACTTTTTCCACTATCAAATGGTACCGTCTGAGAAACTTGCCTTTGATAAAGAAAAACGAGTGTTGGGTGAATTGTTATTTGCTGTGAGTTTGACCCGTGAATACAGCCAGGCATTGAAAGACAGGGTGATGGCCTATGGTGAGCTGATCAGCGCCAAAACCATTACCCAACTGTTGCTGCAACGTGGTTTGAAAACCCTGTTTGTAGATTCAAGGGAACTGCTGGTTACGGGTGTCAATGGCAGCCGGAAGGTGCTTCACGAAGAGTCTGAGAAAAGGGTATTGCAGTTCTTTAAGCAGTTGTCCCCGGATACCGTGCCCATCATCACCGGTTTCATTGCCTCGGATATGAAGGGCAACACCACAACACTGGGCCGTAATGGCAGTAATTATACCGCTACCCTGCTGGCCAGTTACCTCAATGCAAGGGAAGTACAGAACTGGACGAATATCGATGGTATCTATACAGCAGATCCCAGGATGGTGGAAGACGCCCGTAAAATAGAACTGCTGACCTACCGTGAGGCCAATGAACTGGCGAATTTCGGGGCCAATATCCTGCATGCCAAAACCATCCTGCCGCTGATCGAAAAACAGATCCCCATTCGTATATTGAACAGCTTTCATCCCGACAGGCCGGGTACCACCATCAACAGTGAAGGTGCGGGGAAGGGCATCAAGGCCGTATCGGTAATTCGGGACGTCTCCCTCATCAGCATCGAAGGGCGGGGACTGATGGGTAAGGTGGGCATCGATGCACGGATTTTTTCTGCCCTGAGCAGGGTCAATATCAGTGTACGGATGATCTCCCAGGCCTCTTCCGAAAGGGGGATAGGATTTATCGTCAATGAGGCGGATGCTTCTGTTGCCAGGGACATTTTAGAACGGGAATTTGAGAACGAACTGCGCCACAGCGACATTTCAGCCGTCAGGGTTAATAATGACCTGGCCATCATTGCTATCATCGGTCGCCATAATTATGCGCTTGAAAAGGCCATTGCAGGCCTGCGTAAGAACAGGATCTGGATGTACCTGATCAACAATTCCATGAGTGGTGAGCATATTTCGCTGGTGGTTTCCAACAACGACCTTGCCAAGGCAGTGAACGTGGTCCACAACCAGGTTTTCGGGGCCGTGAAGACCCTCAACATCGTCGCCTTTGGCAAGGGTACGGTGGGAGGTACCTTCATCGACCAGGTGGTGGGCACCCTGGAGGAGATCATCAGGGAACGCCACCTTAGATTGTCCGTGGTAGGTGTTGTGGATTCAAAGCGTTTCCTTTTCCGTCCGAAAGGTGTCGGTACCGGCTGGAGAGATGAACTGAAAGCCTCTTCACTTCCTTCAGACCTGGGATTGATCAAAGAAACGTTTGCCGGATCAGGCCTTGAAAACCTGGTTCTGGCTGACAACACTGCTTCCAGGGAAATTGTCAACCATTACCTTGTTGGAGGAGATCAGGTCAAAGCCTGTTTTCACAAAATCAAGGTAATGA
>JARRQC010000196.1:0-9187 GCA_037382165.1 bacterium
ATAAGTTCCTGCAATGATTTTACCTCGCTTGGTTTTTTTATCTCCTTTTCCCAAGTTAGACTTGCTTTTAGATTGTTTTAAAATGTAAAAGTACTAAAAATGAGCTTTCTTGTTGATCATTTGGAGGGTTTGTACTGTTTTAGAAAATGATTCTCAATGATTTCTGACCGGCTGATGGATCTGCGGCTCCATTCCAATCTGATATCAATCGACTCTTCTTCGGAAAGATGCCATTCTGTATCGGAAGCCCTCAGTCTGTTTGTCAGTATATACAAAATTAAGGCGGCTGAAACGGAGATGTTAAAGCTTTCAGTGAAACCAAACATCGGTATGCGGATGAATTCATCTGCTTCATGGATCGCTGTCTCAGAAAGTCCCTTTAATTCTGTCCCGAAAACCAGTGCGACTTTATGATCCAGTGGTATGTTTTCAGGAGTATGCTCTTTTTTGTGTGGTGAGGTCGCCACAATGCGATACCCCATTTTTCTCAGTTTATTATAGGCATCAACCGTATTGTCCGTATTTTTATTGTACTTGATCAGGTTGAGCCATTTAGCCGAACCGAGTGCCACGTCCGGATTGACTTCATAAGTATTTTTGTTTTCAATGATGTGTACATCCTGTATTCCTGTCAGATCGCATGTCCTCAGCACCGCACTGGCATTCTGGGATTGATAAATATCTTCCAGTACAACGGTAATATGACGGGTTCGGTAATCAAGGACTTTAGCAAACAGGTTTTTTCTGCTGGCTGTAAGAAACTGTTCAAAATGTGATAACAATGCTTTTTTTGTGGTTAAATCCATGAATTTATAATCAGCCCGGTTACCAACTGATCCCATTTACCAGCATGCGCTGTCTTCCAGCGATTCTCAAATGAACATCTGACGGGATCAATTATCAACATAACATCGTGTAAAACACAAATTTAAAAATTAAGCGGCGGGGTTTTAATATTAGGAATAAAAATATACTTTTGCACCCTCAAATAAAATTGTCCATGGCAAAGAAGAAAGCGACAGAGGTCAGAGGGGATCAGAGACTTGAAAATATAGAGGAGACGCTATCGAAAACCGAACAGTTTATCGTTGACAACCAGCGTGCCATTAGCATTGTGGTAGCAGTAATCGTAGTGGTGATTCTTGCCTTTTTCGGTTACCAGCGTTATTATATCAAACCTAAAACAACCGAGGCACAGGTGCAGATCTACCAGGCCCAGCGTTATTTTGAGCTGGATTCCCTGGATAAAGCACTATATGGTGATGGCAACAACCTCGGTTTTATGGATCTTGCGGAAGAATACAGTATGACGGAACCCGGTAACCTGGCTAATTATTATGCTGGGATTATCCATCTCAAAAAAGGGGATTATCGCCAGGCCATTGATTACCTGGAAGATTTTGACGGTGATGATCATATGGTTGGACCGATGGCTACAGGGGCAATAGGAGATGCCTATCTTGAGCTGGGGGACCTGAGTAAGGGAGCCGCTTATTACCTCGAAGCTGCCAACCAGGATAACAATAATTTAACCACACCCTTATTTCTTTTCAAGGCAGGGCAGACCTATGAGTTACTTGAAAACTATGATGATGCGATCCGGGCTTATGAACGCATCCGTGATGATTATCCCAAAAGTAACGAAGCGATTTCCATTGAAAAATATATCAGCCGGGCTACCGCAGCAAAAAATAGTTAAAAAAGAATTTTATGTTCCTATGAAGACCCGGTCATAAAACACCGGGTTTTTTTATATTCGCTTTTATGGACAAAAAGAGTTTCAGGCTCGTTTTTATGGGCACATCAGACTTTGCAGTGCCATCACTGAAAGCATTGGTGAATTCAGATTATCGAATTGCCGGAGTGATCACTGCCCCCGATAAGGAGGCCGGGAGAGGTCAGAAACTACGGTTTTCACCGGTTAAGGAATTTGCACTTTTACATAACCTGGAACTATTGCAGCCCGAAAACCTGAAAGACCCGGGGTTTCAATCCGATCTGAAATCGTTACAGCCGGACCTCCAGGTGGTTGTCGCTTTCAGGATGTTACCGCAGGCAGTCTGGGCCCTGCCAGCAAAAGGAACCATCAACCTGCATGCTTCCCTGCTGCCGCAATACCGGGGAGCCGCTCCCATAAATCATGCGATCATCAACGGGGAGAATCAGACAGGGCTCACAACCTTCTTTATTAATGAAAATATCGATACCGGAGGCATTATCAGGCAAACCCCTGTTGATATCGGTGAAGAAGAAAACTTTGGAGAACTCTACCAGCGCCTTCGTGAAATGAGCCCCGCTATCCTGATGGATACGGTTGATGATATTTTCAGGGGTGCTGTCAAGGTTACAGACCAGCAAGAATTGATTGAAAGTACCGGTCCTTTAAAACCGGCACCTAAAATTTTCAGGGAGTCCTGCCGGATTGACTTTGACAGGCCCTTGACGGAAGTCTACAACTTCATACGTGGCTTGAGCCCTTATCCCGCTGCATTTGCTACACTTCAGGATGCGGAAAGAGAGAGCATGGCTAAGATATTCAGGACCCGTAAGGAAAAAGAAAATCACTCCTTCAGCGCAGGAAAAATCCTTTCAGATGGAAAATCTTACATGAAAATAGCCGTTCCGGGAGGATGGCTCCATATTCTAGAACTGCAGTTGGCCGGAAAAAATTCGTAATGCGTGTATTTTAGGGAGTTTCAGGACGATTCGAGGCATGTTTATTAACAATTTGTTCCATTTATTAACATTTTCGGGCTATTTCGCCCTGTATTCCTTGCTTTGCTTGGTTTAACCACTATATTTGTTTGCGTTAACCTTATTTATTAATTAAAATCACTTACAAAATGAACAAAGCTGAATTAATCGATGCCATGGCCGGAACCGCCGGACTGAGCAAAGCAGACGCTAAAAGGGCACTTGATGCCTTCATTGGAGCCACTACCGGCGCACTGAAAAAAGGAGACAGGGTTGCATTGGTAGGATTTGGTTCTTTCTCTGTATCTACAAGAGCTGCTCGTAAAGGGCGCAATCCACAAACTGGAAAAGAAATTAATATCGCCGCTAAAAAGGTTGTTAAATTCAAAGCTGGTGCTGAACTTTCTTCCAAGGTATAGTGTCTGAAAGATTTATCCAGGCGTCTCAATTCGTTGAGACGCTTTTTTTATGTCCAGAAAAAACCGCCAGGGCAGGGATGCATCTTTTCCGGCATAGTCAATTCCGACCCTTTTACCCTCTTTTATCAGGCCTCTGGGATCAAATGACCGGGTCTCTTCCAGCCAAACCGTATCACCGTCAAGGGGTATCCCATTGTGCTTAAGGGTCAGCCCAAGACATTGTGTAACTTTTCCAGGTCCGTCTCCCAGTTTGTCAAAAGCCACTTTTTTTCTTCTTTCCCTGATCACCCCGATACCATGCGTAGGATAAATGCCGCGAATCAGGATGGCATGCGGTATTCCCTTTTCAGCAGTTACAATATTGAACAAATAGTGTATGCCATAACACAGGTAAATATAACTGATCCCTCCCTCCTCATACATCACCTTGGTACGGGAGGTAACTCTTCCTCCGTATGCGTGGGAAGCCCTGTCTGTAACACCGGCATAGGCTTCGGATTCCGATATGATTCCACCGGTAAGATGTCCGTCCTGTAAAGTGAAGATGGATTTGCCGATCAGGTCCCTGGCCAGGGAAACAACGTCACCGTATTGAAAATATGCCCTTGGAATCTTCATTCCTGAAATCAGAAAAAATAGCCAAGACCGAGTGTTACCGATAGGTAACTGATGTCCTGGCTGAATGTGATCGTTTTCGGCTGATCGTTGTAGTCCCATCCCGAACCGTTCTTGAACTTCAGGGAGGATGTGGTATAATCTGCAAATAAAAGTAAATAGTAGTTGGCCAGCTCATATTTAAAACCCGTACCTACCATAAAGGCGTAGCTGAATGCCGAAGCCCTTTGTCTGATGTATTGTCCCAGGTCAGTCTGGCCGTCATCGGTATAGGGATTGATCAGTACCCTGGGGGAGGTACTGCCATAGAAACCGAACAACCCCCTGACGTCCCAGCTCAGCTTACTGGAAAGCGGGAACCTTAGGTAGGGTCCGATAAGGATGCCACCATCATTCCAGTTCGACTCGCTGATAACACTGAAGGTGGTATCCATATGCTGCAATTCCAGGGCAGTCCTGTAACCGGAGGAGTTGAACCGGTTGGTGCTGTAACTGAGGATTGCGGTCAGGCCGAAATTATAGGTGATGCGGTAGCTGTAATTGAAAGTTAACATCACGCCGGTTTTTGCCCATCCTGAGGTTGAATCATTGATATCGGTCTTGGCAAAATCCCCCAAGGGGATGGACGGACCAATAGACAACCCCACATGTTGCCGCTGAGCGAAAAACGACAGCGGGAAGATCAGAAGCAAGAGGTATACAAGGTGTTTTTTCATTACTATTAGTATCTTTTTGTCCAGCAGCCAGCGAACGACAGAAATTACTTTTTCTTCGGGGAATTCAGATAATCTGGATACGAGGTGATACAGATGGGCAGGTTCACTGGAAAGAACCCCGGATATCTTTTCTTTGATGCTGTCGAACTCAACGGCATTAAGCTGTGTTGTATTTTTTGCCAGGCAAACATCGCAAATGCCGCAGCGCTGTGCATTTTTCTCCCCAAAGTAGGCAAGCAGTTGCTGACTCCTGCAATTCAGGTTGTTGGTTATAAAATGGATCAGGTCCTGGTATCGCTGCTCAGCGGCATCCTTCAGTTGTTTATAGTTTTCTTCTGAAAATATGATCTGGCGTGCGTTTAACCTCTCAGATGCAAGAACTACCTGGGGTTTTGTGTTCACCGGGATGTAATTTACGATCTTAAGGTTGTTCAGGTTTTGCAGCCTGGATTTCACCTCCTCCGTTTTCATATCCGTCCGCTTTCCCAGCTGATTTTCGTTAATGTTCACATAATCGGTGAGCACACCCCCGTAACTCCTGAGTATTTCCTTCAGGAAGCGGTCTGAAGATTTGTTTTCCACAATAAACCTGTACAGTTGTTCCCGGTCAAGCGGAATGAACAGTTTCGAGAACTGGCCGGCAGATTCTTTATAGAACAAATAACCTTCCCGTTCCAGGAATTTGATCGAATTATAGACCTCGATGATGTTGAAATTATACGCTTTGCTGAAATCTGAAATATCGAAATCATGGGCTAAATCCTTACCGCTGCCTTCTGGGATCTGAAAATAATTTCCCATCGCATTATAGACCTGGCGTATTTTTTCAATGGCAGGGTAAGATTGCTTCAGCCGTTCTTTCGACTGGCTGATATCATTTTTACTGTAAAGCAGGGTGCAGGTAGCCGGTTTTTGATCGCGTCCCGCGCGACCTGCTTCCTGGAAGTATGATTCGATGCAATCGGGAAGATCATAGTGGATGACCTGCCTGACATCTGATTTATCAATCCCCATCCCGAAAGCATTGGTTGCCACGATGACCCTTACTTTACCCTGTGACCATAGCTTTTGGCGTTCATCCCGCAACTTGTCAGCCAGGCCGGCATGGTAAAATGTCGACATGATCTTATTTGTCGTCAGAATATCAGACAGTTCGCGTGTCTTTTTTCGGTTTCTGACATATACAATCGCGGAACCCCTTTCCTGCTTCAGCAGGTTTACCAGTGCACCGGTTTTGTCCGCTTCCTGGCGAATTTGATAGGAGAGGTTTCTCCGGAAGAAACTTGCCCGGTAAACCTTCCTGTTTTTCATCCCAAGTCGTTGAAGTATGTCATCCACTACTGCCGGGGTTGCCGTAGCTGTCAGCGCAAGCAGTGGAACACCCTGCAATATCGGTCTGATGGCAGCAATACGAAGATAGGGCGGCCTGAAATCGTATCCCCACTGTGAGATACAGTGTGCTTCATCAACGGTGATCAAGCTCACTTTAATTCTTGAGAGTACGTGCTGAAAAGCTTTATTCTCAAGTCTTTCCGGTGAGATATACAAGAGCCGGATTTTACCGTTGATGCAACCTGAATAGATGGATTCCATCTGGTTGATGTGTATGCCCGTATAGATCGCCGCTGCCGGTATGCCCAGTTTTTTAAGATTCTCAACCTGGTCTTTCATCAGGGCGATCAGGGGGGTGATCACAAGACAAACCCCCTCCTTCATCATCGCCGGCACCTGGAAACATAACGATTTCCCTCCTCCCGTGGGCATCAGGGCCAGGGTATCAATATCCTGTAGGATCGATCCGATAATCTCCTCCTGCATGGGACGAAAATCGCTGTACCCCCAGTATTTGAGCAATATCTTTTTCGCTTCAGTGATCAATTGGCCTTGTATTATGTCTTTAATCCCTATTCTTTCAGTCCCTAAAGTTATGGTTTTGCCCGATATCTGCAAACACACACATCAGCAGCAAATGGCTTATGATAATCCGGGTATATTTGCATATGATTCAGCGGGATCAACATCTTTACCATGAAATGCTCGGCAGGAAGAAAGCCATTATTTGGGACTGGAATGGCACCCTGCTGGATGATACGGCACTATGTATCTCATGTATGAACGATCTCCTGGCAAAACGTAAATTGCCACTTCTCGACAGGATACGCTATCGTGAGATTTTTACTTTTCCTGTTAAAGACTATTATCTGCGTGCCGGATTTGATTTCTCCAAAGAGCAATTTGAAATTCCGGCCCTTGAGTTCATCTCACTTTACTATAAAAGACTTTCTCAGGCCATCTTGTATCCCGAAGCATCTTCCTTATTGACAAAACTGAGGAAGAGGGGATTTGTACAGGCCATTCTTTCTGCCATGGAGCATGACAGCCTTGAAAATTCACTGAAAGAAAAAGGAATTGACCGTTTCTTTGACATGATTACCGGAATTAATGATCACTATGCGCACAGCAAGCTTGATATAGGGAAGGAGCTGATCCGGAAATTAGGTTTTCCCCCGGAGCAAATCATACTCATCGGTGATACGCTGCATGATCTTGAGGTAGCACAGGGACTGGGAGTAGATGTGTTGCTTATTGCCAACGGTCATCAGTCAGGTGGCAGGTTGTTGCAGGAAACTTCAGGAGTTATAGAAAACCTGGGGGAATTGTCCCGCTTATTCGATAAAGCCATTTGAGAACAAAAGATCCACCACCTCACGGTAATCAAAAGCCAAAGTCAATCCATTTGTATCCTGGTAATTAAACCATCCGAAGTCGGTTACTTCCTCATACTGGATCTGAATCTGACCGCTCCAGTCACCCAGGTACCTGTACATGAGCCGGTCTTCAAAGGTATTGATAACAAATAGCTGGGTCGGTAAAAAATTGAGGTTGACCTCCTCCCTGGTTTCCCGGATAGCGGTTTTTTCGGGAGATTCCCCCGGCTCAGCCTTACCTCCCGGGAAGGTCCAGCATCCGGGAAACAAACGGGTGGTTTCCACCCTTTTCAGAAGCAGTATTTTTCTGTCTTTCAAGAGAATGGATGAGGCGGTCACGATCATTGGGATGTACCTTTTATTTCTCCCGGATACTGTCTCCCTGATCCATTAAAAAATCTTCGCGGGTGAGTATACCGCCGGATTCGTCAAAATATTCCCAATTACCGGTTTGCAACCCCATCCGGTAAGTACCGCGTACCTGGACTTCCCCGTTGGGGTAGTAGGAGATAAACATCCCATTCAGCTGGTCATCCTTATAGTTTCCTTCGGTCATCAGTTGGCCGTCAGGAAAATATTTTTTATAGGGTCCATTTTTCGTTCCCTCTTCATAATTGATAACTTCCAAAATCTCCCCTGTTTCCGCGTAATAGGTGAGGTTCTCCCCATGCATCTTCCCATCCTTGTATTGCTCCCGTGCAATGAGTTTGCCATCAGGTTCACTATAATAAAGCCATATCCCATCCTTCTGCTGATTCACATAAGTTCCTTCAGCAAACAGGCTGCCATCGCGATAGTACATTTTTGACTCGGCGACGATCCCGTCATCTGAAAATAGATTTTCTGTCTGCAGCTCACCGGATCTGTAATAATAGCGGAAGGTGCCGTAAGGTCTGTTATCACGAAATTGTCCCTCATAGCGAAGGCTTCCGATAACAGAGGTTTTTTGCCATTTGCCCTGCTTTCTGCCCCTGTCATCGGTCTGGTTAAGCATTTGGGCCGGGAGGTCCTGAAGGAGGAAGGCGCATATGATGAGTAAAAGGAAATACCTTGGCATGGTCTTTTCGGTTAAAAGCACCAAAATTATCTATTTTTACCTTTCTAAACATGTGAGCCCTTGAACGAATTCTCATCAAAACTTTTGGAAAATGCTGTCGATGAGCTCTCACGGCTTCCGGGAATAGGTAAAAAGACAGCACTCCGCCTGGCGCTCTATATCCTGCGGGAAGACAGTGATCTGGCGCACAACCTGGGAAAATCCCTTATCAGGATGCGTGATGAGATCATGTTCTGTAAAAAATGCAACAATATTTCTGACCACGAGATCTGTGAAATATGCAACAACCCCAAGCGGGATGAGAACACCATTTGCGTTGTGGAAGATACCCGGGATGTGCTTGCCATAGAAAAGACATCACAGTTCAATGGGCTTTACCATGTGCTGGGAGGAATTATCAATCCTATTGAGGGCATTGGCCCCAATGACCTTACGATCAGGCATCTTGTGGAACGTATCAACCGGGAGAATATCAAAGAGGTAATTCTTGCCTTGCCGGCAACGGTTGAAGGGGATACTACAAATTATTACATCTACAAACTGGTCAGGGAGTTTAATGTCAACGTTACTGCCATTGCCAGGGGAGTAGCCATTGGTGATGAACTTGAGTATATCGATGAAGTAACGCTCGGGCGTTCCATCCTCAACAGGCTTCCCTTCGATCTTCCTGCCTGAGACAACTGCCTGGAATGGTTTGTTTTAGTCCTGCACTTTCATGATGACCTTGTAGGAGTGGACGGTTGGCGGGAAAAGATCATTGGTCAGGGAGAGGTAAACGGAAAGACGTCCGGTATCCGGAGGAAAGAATGGCAACAGATAAATACTGTCGACCCGGATATTTGAATAGTTGAATCTCATACCTGTCGGCTGCAAAAACATTTCTCTTTCCGAATTGAATGTTAAGGTAGTGAGCATTACCGTTTCACCAGTTGGCAGGGCAGAACCTTTCCTGAACCTGAAACGTAACGGGATGGGTTC
>JARRQC010000196.1:9266-13790 GCA_037382165.1 bacterium
AATTCCATTGATATATCCGGGTAGGTTCTGAAGTCGGGGATGGAGACCCCAAAAAAGAGCCCGGCTTTCGTGAAGATGCTGTCTGTTCCAGGCAGGTAATATCCCGGTGAATAATAGACCGGAAGCCCCTGAAGTTTTCGCTCTGAATCCCAGATATCGTATTGATTTTTGCGTCCCCTCTCGTCATTCAGCGAGATGGAGGTCACCTTGCTGTAAAACTCATATTTTGCAGCATTCTGGTAGGAATTAAGGAACACCATAGGCTTTCCGCCCGATTTTGTCTTCAATTGTTCCGCCCAGGCATCCCAGCCGTGAAATTCCGTTTTGACGTTCATCGAAGAAGGAAGGTAATTGACCATCAGGAAAAGCCTGGCGGCCAAAATGAGGGTAAGAGAGACCGGAAAACTAATCAGTATAAACCTTTTTATCTTTTCGGACCTGCGTATGCCCAAATAGCCCAGGTAGACAAGTGGAACAAAGGCAACATCCGTCCAGTGCGCCTCTACCTTGCCACGAAAGGTAAACAGGAAAAACAGGATGAAAACCCCGTAAAGATTAAGCTTCAGCCCTTTTTCAAAAAGATCTGCCGGTTTGTGTAAAAAGGCGAAATAGAGCAGGATAACCCCAACTATTGGCCCGTAGACCAGCGGCTGGGTAAAAATGAATTCCAGGACATACGTATAATCAAATCTTGTTTTCTCCCGGTCCATCAGCTGATATCCAAGGGTAGGAAAATTATGCTCGAACTGCCAGAGGAGATGCGGTAAAAAAACAAGGAAAGCGATCAGGCCGGCAAGCCAGGTTTCCTTTCGTCTTAAAAGAGAAAGGTTGGAAGCCAGTGTAAAGACGATCACAAGCACGCCATGATATTTGCTCAGCAATAAAAGCCCCGCATTTAAACCCAAAAGAAGCATGATAAGGAGCGACGGCTTTTTGAGATATTGCCTGTACAGGTAAAAAAAGCTGGCTGTAAAGAACAGCAAGGGGATGTCCGGAATAGCCAGCGAGCCGCCATAGTGTATCAGAATAATGGATGAGATTAGCGCGTAATAGAGTTTCAGGTCCCGCGGGTTGATGATCTTTTCAATGATAAAGATGGTAGCCGTATTCATCAGCAGTGCAAACAGCCTGACGCCAAGTTCATTGGGAATAATCAGATAGCCTGCCTTTACCAGCAATGCGATCATCGGGGGGTGATCAAAATAGCCCCATGCCAGGTTCCTGGAATACATCCAGTAATAGGCTTCGTCGTGGAACAACTCGGTGAAATAAGCCTGAATAAGGGAAATGACGATCCAGACTGTGTAGAAGCATGTTCTAATCGAACAGGGAAAGGGATTCTTGTTCTTTGTTGAAGAGATCAAGCTGGTTGGGTGTTATATGGTATTTTTCAGGAACCTCGTTTGCAAAAGACTCGGTATACAATCTGATCCTTTTTTTAATCAATTTGGTTGGAGTGGTTTTCCTGGCCTTGCAATAGTTTTTGAGCGACTTCATTTGTCTCGGCGAAAGCTTGAAAGTGACGGTCTTGAACTTTTTCCTTTTATTTCGTCTGGCCATAGAGCATGCTTTTTGGCGTTCGAAAGGTAGGAAAAAAGCTTGAAGCGAACAGGAAGTGTGGATAAATCAAAGGTTTATTAACAATGAACCGATCAGGAGATCAGTTGAATGATATCCTGTGCATATTCGTCTGCCTTTTTCATCGTCGGGGCCTCAGCATAAATACGCAATATGGGCTCCGTATTGGAAGGCCGCAAATGTACCCATCCATCAGGAAATTCAATTTTGGTACCATCGATGGTTGATATCGGATGGTCCTTGTAAAGGGACCGGACTTTTTCAAAAAGTGAGTTCAGGTTTTGCCCCTCCTTAAGAACTGCCTTATTTTTGGAAATGAAGTAGTTGGGATAAGTATTTCTCAGCTCACTGACTTTCATTTTTCTTTTAGCCAGCAGGGTCAGGAAAAGGGCAATTCCCACCAGGGCATCCCTTCCATAATGCAGGGCCGGATAGATCACACCCCCATTGCCTTCCCCGCCGATCACCGCATTGACCGCCTTCATCTTTTCAACCACATTTACCTCTCCAACCGCTGAAGCAAAGTAACTGCCGCCATATTTCTCCGTAACATCCCGAAGGGCTCTTGTCGAACTAAGATTGGAAGCGGTGTTCCCCGGGTGGTTTTCAAGAACGTAATCGGCGACGGCTACCAGTGTGTACTCCTCGCCGAACATGCGGCCATCTTCCATAACCAGTGCAAGCCGGTCGACATCAGGGTCAACTACAATCCCGAGATCCGCACCTTCTTCCACGACCCTTTTCGATATTTCTGTCAGATTTTCCGGCAAGGGTTCCGGATTGTGGGGAAAATGACCGGTAGGCTGGCAGTAGATTTCCTTGACTTTATGCACACCCAGCGCACTGAGCAATGCCGGTATGGCAATGCCCCCGGTAGAGTTAACGGCATCCACAACAATACTGAAATTATGCCGGGCGATGAGATCCCTGTCCACGAGCGGAAGATTCAGTATCTCCGCGATGTGTTCGGAGATCAGATCCTGGGTTTGGATCATTGTGCCCAACTCATCCACGGCAGCAAACTGAAAAGATTCCTTTTCGGCAACCTCCAAAACGCGTTTCCCCTCCGCGGCGGATATAAATTCACCCTTTTCATTAAGCAGCTTCAGCGCGTTCCATTCGGCAGGGTTGTGACTTGCCGTAAGGATGATCCCGGCATCTGCCTGGTGGCGCTGAACAGCTACTTCAATGGTCGGTGTGGTTGATAACCCGCCATTTATCACATCAATACCCATTCCTCCAAGCGTGGATGCTACTAACTTTTCTATCATTTCTCCAGATATGCGTGCATCCCTGCCAATGACAAACTTCAGCCGTTTTCCGGGATTATTCTCACGAACAATCGAGGCAAAAGCTGCCGTAAATTTTACGGTATCAACCGGTGTTAATGCTTCCCCGGGTGTTCCTCCGATGGTTCCCCGGATTCCTGAAATGGACTTGATAAGGGTCATGATAAATACTATTTGAGCGCAAAAGTAACTAATTTGAGCACGAATTCCGGCTCATGTTTCCAGGTCCGTCTTCATGGATTCGGAGACTGGAGACCATCGATTTTTCCACATTTGTAGCAAAGTTCTTCACACCGGTCTTGTAAGACCGTTAAAATACCTTTACATTCGTTCGGATGAATTGTAGTATTTATATTTTTGCAAGGTTTTAGGAAAGCTATGAGTGAAGATTTTGGATGGATGGAGGAACGTGACAATCAAGAACTTGTAAAACGTTTCTCAGCGATGGTCAAAGCGGGTGTACGCTACTTTTTCGATGTTGATGAATTTGAAGCTGTCATTGACCATTACTTTGATGTCGGCGATTTGGAAATGGCCAGGAAGGCAATCCGTCAGGCCATGCTGCAGCATCCCTCCTGTAATGCTTTCTCTCTTTACCAGGCTCGGATCCTTACTCTGGATAAAAATTATTACGAAGCGCTGGAACTACTTAGCCATCTTGAATTGCTTGAACCTGCCAATGATGAAATATATATCATGAAGGCAGAGATATACAGCCTCAAGAACAAACATGAGCTTGCCATTGAAGAATACATGAAATCGATCCCTTATACGGAGCAGCCAGAGGAGATCTATGCCAGTATTGCGTTTGAATATGAAAACCTGAACAACTATGCGGAAACCATCCGCTATCTTAAAATGGCACTTGATCTTCAGCCTGATTCAGAGAATCTGATCCATGAGATCGCTTTTTTCTTTGAAATTACCGGACTTAATGAAGAAGCTATAGGCTTTTTCAAAGAGTTCCTTGATAAGAACCCCTATTCCAAGGTAGCCTGGTTCAACCTGGGCATTTTTTACAACAACCTTGAATTATTTGAAAAGGCGATTGAAGCGTACGAATTTACGCTGGCCATCGATGAAACTTATGCTTCTGCATATTTCAACATTGCGAATTCCTATTCCGGACTGGAGCTTTACAAAACAGCGATTTCGTATTACAGGGAGACATTCAAGTATGAAACCCCGGAAGCGACAACTTACCTGTACATTGGTGAAAGTTTCGAGAATCTTGATGATTACAAATCTGCCATACAGAGCTTTAACAAAGCACTGGATCTGGATGAGAACCTGGCTGATGCCTGGGCAGCTATCGGCAGGATATTCATCAGGCAGAAGCTTGAAAAGACAGCGACCAAATACTTTGCGAAAGCCATCAAACTGATGCCGCTGAACCTTGATTTCAAATTCGACCTGGCCATGCTGTATCTGAAAATGGAGAAATATGAGGAGGCGGAAAAGCTGTTTGAAGAAGTCATCGAACATGATCCCAGGCATGTGGAAGGATGGATCAATTATTCTGTGAGTAAATCCATCTCCGAAGGTCTGGACAAAGCGATTGAAATCATTGAGGAAAGCCTTGAACGGAATAAGCAGGATGCCTCCCTGTGGCTCAGGCTGGCGGGTTACCTGTACCAAAGCGGAAAGTCTCAGCAGG
>JARRQC010000197.1:0-4922 GCA_037382165.1 bacterium
AACAGAACCCTGAGTGGTCTCATCTGAATTGATTTTCAATTTTTATATGAATTCAAGATAACAAAAATGTGTAATGCCATGATCCAAACCTGAGGTTTAGATATCCGGACATATGGCTGTTGCATTGGCAGACCTGAATGCAATGGATGGAGCAGGTGACATCAGGCTCCTTCCATCGACGGAAAACGCTTCATTATCGAATGATGAATAACCATACTTCCGGGACAAAATTGTTTCGTTTTGAGACTTTCCCGGTAGATCTGAAACAGCATTCCTCTCATTGTTTGTCGGGATGTTAATTTTCTGACAAAATCAACAAAGCGATATCCCCGACTGTTTTATCTTTGATTCACGCGGGGATGAAAGCAGGCGTACAGCGAATACCTTGCGGTAGATGTTGATGCTTCCGATAGATTGAGGAAGGTGCTGAATTCCTATGAGTTAATTATGACTTGTACTGATACAGGGGCTTAGGGACAACTTACGGATGGTAAAACATGACTGAAATCGGAGAATCTCCATATATGGCGCATGTTTTTATATGTACCAACGACCGGGAGGGCGAAAGGGAGTCCTGTGCGGACAACAACAGCATCCTGATTAAAAGCCGGCTGAAGGAATATGTGAACGGAAACGGGTGGAGGGGCAGGATCCGGGTCTCCACCTCAGGATGCATGGGGTTATGTCTTCAGGGCCCCAATGTGATGATCTACCCGCAGAAGATCTGGTTCAAGGGGGTTTCGCCGGAAGATCTGAAGGATATCGAATCCGCGATCACACGTATTGTTTCTGAGAATTGATTCTCCCTAACCTTTGTGACCTATGAATCCAAACAAAGTCAAACGCTCCAGTATACACAGGTTGACAGATCTGCCGAATGTCGGAACTTCCATCGCCGGCGATCTTGTCCTGCTGGGCATTCATTCACCGCAGGACCTCGAAGGCAGGGATCCGTTTGAGCTCTACCAGTCTCTTTGCATAAAGACAAAATCGAGACAGGATCCCTGTGTGCTTGACACTTTCATGTCCATTACCGATTTTATAAGAGGAAATAAACCCCGGCCCTGGTGGGATTTTACAGAGGAGCGCAAACGGCAGTACGGTCATTTGCTGAAGTGATGGTGCGGGGAATGGGAACAACCTTATGACGAAGCGTATGAAGACATTTATTATGCTTTTAAGGGGCATCAATGTTGGTGGAAGAAATACAATATCAATGCACGAGCTGAATGTGATTCTGGTGGATTTGGGGTGCAGCAGGATCAAAACATACATCCAAAGCGGAAATATTGTTCTCCGGAGTGCTATGGAAGCTGAAAGCTGATAGCGAGCGCTTTCAATTGATCGAAAGTGTATTTTATCTGCATGCCCCGGAAGGCGTGGGCAGATCAAAGCTGGCTTCAAGTTGTGAACGGCTGCTCGGTGTGCCGATGACTGATCGCAACTGGCGGACAATCTGTAAGATCCGGGACCTGGCTGAGGAAGTGGATGCTTGATTACAATTCACGTATTCTTCAGCAAAAAAAGATCTTCAGTCCACCAGTCCGTTTCAGAAAAAAATAGTTCCATTTTACCTGCCGGCAAATAAGATCAATGGATATGAGACCTGGGAGGTTAGAATGAATTTCCGGCGGATCATGTTATCCTCTTTTGAGTCATAGTTAATTTTTGCTGGTAAACAGGCTCATATCTTCAATCGTTGTTGAGAAATCTGGGAAAACTCTGTGTAAGCTGGTTATTGATTCTTTAGTAAAATTTTGTGAACAAAGTAGTTACTAGTAGGTTAAATAATGAAAATCAAATATTGATATGCAAATAATGAAAAGACAATTGATTTTAATGGTAGGTATGCTGATATCAATGGTATCAGTATACGCGCAGGAAAAACCCAACATTCTGGTGATCATGGGTGATGACATCGGTTTCTGGAACCTGAGTTACAACAACAAAGGAATGATGGGGTATCGCACTCCTAACATCGACCGTCTGGCGAATGAAGGGATGCAGTTTACTGATTATTATGCAGAACAATCCTGTACGGCAGGAAGATCGGCGTTCATTACCGGACAGATGCCGATCCGGACGGGAATGACCAAAGTGGGACTTCCTGGTTCCACGCTGGGCATTCAGCCCGAAGATCCAACCCTGGCCGAACTGTTGAAACCGCTGGGGTATGCCACCGGGCAATTCGGCAAAAACCACCTGGGGGATCTGGATGAGTTCCTGCCCACCAATCACGGTTTTGATGAGTTTTACGGCAACCTCTACCACTTGAATGCTGAAGAGACACCTGAAGAGGTGGACTATCCAAAGAACCCGAATTTCCGTAAGAATTATGGTCCGAGAGGAGTCATCAGGAGTTCTGCCGACGGGAACATAGAGGATACCGGTCCGCTGACAAGCAAACGAATGGAAACCATCGACCAGGAATTTACGGATGCAGCCATAGATTTCATGGAGAGACAGGTCGAGGAGGACAAGCCTTTCCTCTGCTGGTTCAACTCTTCACGGATGCACTATAATACCCATGTTCCCCCGGAATATGAAGGCAAATCGGGATTGAATTTCTATGCCGACGGAATGATACAGCACGACGACCAGGTCGGACAAATCCTGGATCTGCTGGATGAACTGGGTATTGCGGAGAATACCATTGTCATTTACACCACCGATAACGGACCTCATTTTAATATGTGGCCCGATGGCGGTATCACCCCTTTCCGCGGGGAGAAGAACACCAACTGGGAAGGTGGTTATCGTGTTCCCTGCCTCATTCGCTGGCCAGGACAGATACCTGCCAACAGTGTAATTAATGAGATCGTGGCCGGGAACGACTGGGTCCCCACCCTGATGGCTGCAGTCGGTGTGCCCGATATCAAAGAACAACTGCTGAATGGTTATGAAGGTGTTGACAGAACTTACAATGTGCACCTGGACGGATACAACCTGCTGCCCTACCTGACAGGGGAAAAGGAATACGGTAAAGACGAATACGGATGGACCACCTGGCCACGCAGGGAATTTTATTACTGGAGTGATGACGGTGACCTTGTAGCCATGCGCTATGAAAAATGGAAGATCGTCTTTATGGAACAGCAATCGGAGGCATTCGGTGTATGGATGTATCCATTTGTAAAGCTGAGGATCCCTTTGATCTTCGACCTTCGTATGGATCCTTTTGAAAAAGCGCAGCATAATTCCAACTCTTATTACGAATGGCTGGAGCACAAGGCGCAATTTGTGGCAGTTGGGGCACAGGTCATCGCCGCTCAAATGCTTTCGACTTTCCAGGATTATCCTCCCAGGCAAAAACCTGCTTCCTTTAACCTGGACCAGGTGATGGAAGGATTCACCCAGGCTACTGAAGGGAAATAGGATCCTTTTAAATTCAATCAGGGAGCTCTTCTAAAATTAGAAGAGCTTTCTTTTTTTAATACTATAACCACCCTTCTGAACTATTTGCATATATTTCATTCTGATTGCATCTTGAGGTGCAAATATAAATAGTACAAGCTATCACATCTGGCACTTCAAGTATCTAAGATGTTCCTGCCCGGAAATAGAATCGATTCCCCGCGGGGACTGAATTGGTATAAAAGAGGATGCGAAGAAAGTTTGATGTTCCGGAGTGTCTCACAAATCGCATGATCCCTGCCGATCTCGAGTGAAAGATCACGCTTTCTGCGAGATTCAGCATACTGAAGCGGATTAACGATGGCATTTGCCATGATTAATGTATCCCCCTCAGCGGTATAGGTTTCAAATCGCATTCTGGGTCCGACAGATACCGGTAAAACATGGCCGGCCAGGTGCACGATCGGTATCCCTGATATTGAAAGGGTGCATTCGACCAGAACTTCGTTCATTTGAAATTCAATTTCTGCCATGAACTTTGGGTATCCAAAGAGATCTACACCTCCAGAACAGTGGTATTCTGAGGTCACCGGAAGCTGCCAGATATAAGTTGGGAAAACTTTTGAGCGGATCATACCCAGTACACCAGCAGCAGGGATGGGGCGTTTTCTATACTGTACTAAAAAGGAAATGCTCGTTTCCCGGTAGGGTTCATGATCTAATTCTTTGTAATCAAAGAATGCAATGGCTATCAGGGCGCGACCGGGAATTAGCTCAATCGGCCGCAGTTCCCTGGAAGGCAATAATTCCCTTACTCTTGCTGTTGATGCTGTATAAATACCTGTAATCCATGCAATATCGTAATACAGGTAAGGTAAGAGCCTCCTCGACCCATTCCTATCTATATTCCAGCGTATCACACTCTGTAAAAACTCTGAAGCCATGGATTTGAAAAATATTAAGGTCTGTTATGATCCATTATGCAGTAAGATTTTTGAATCCGTCCTATAGAATTCTGCGGATTTTGTCGTTGCGCTGAACCATAGATCCTTGTGAATATGCGGTCTGTTTTAACTCAAGGACAGGAAGAGATTTCAACGCATCCACAATCGGCTTAAATTCACCGATATCTTGCTCGATAGGGTCCCCAAAATAGAATTTGCCGTTTTTCCCCAATTGAAGATTGGTAATGGTGTTATCTGTCCACAGCACAGTTGGATAATCCGCATCCGGGGGACCGTCAAATGAAGCAATGTATTTATATCCGAGTACAGGAGTTTTTGTCGCCTGGGCGCCGGCAGCTTTGCGAATCAATGCATTTTGACTCCTGAGGGGGGGAGCAATATCTATCCCAAACAGCAGATGCCCCCAGAGCGAAACTTCACAACGCATATGACCGTCATCCAACTTACGGATTGGTGAGATATCTGAAAAGAACTTTGGCATACCCACCCACTCGCGGCCGGTCACAATGGGCAGCGTTCTGTTTTCAGGCATCACCAGGGCATAATTTCCTTTAAGATGATCAATCTCCCCATCAAACTGAGCTGAGACAGAAACAACGGCCA
>JARRQC010000198.1:0-1425 GCA_037382165.1 bacterium
TCATCAAGGTATGCCATGACTGGCAAAGCCAGGGCCAGTGCTTTCAGAAGGGGTTGATAATAGTCTTTGATGGCCCGGTAATATCCCGTATACAGGGAAGTGTTGGTCATGGTTTTGATCATCCGCCACGATTTCAGGCTGTCCCAGAAGTCTCTGATCACGGTCCTGAATTCAATGATTATCCTCCTGGGTGCGAAAGAATGTTTTTCTCCGTCAAGATAGGAGGGATAGGATATCAGCAACAGCAGGTCAAGGATGTAGGGCACGATGGAGGCCAGGTAAATGATCCGGTATGAGTCGGTGTAAAAAACCAGGAAACCGGCCACAAGGGATGAGATGGCTGTTCCGGTCTGAGACCAGGAACGGGTATGCCCGTAATAATTTACCTTCTGATCTTCCTTGCCATTGACTTTCAGATAGTGGTATATCATCGCCTTGTGCACGCCGGTGCGAAAGCTGTCTCCCAGTGAATAGACCACCATCGCCATAAGGAAGGCGAAAAATCTGCCTGCAAAATAGAAGATGAGGAAAGAACCGATATAGGTTATGAAGGAAAGGACCATGATCTTTTTACGGCCCATGGCATCTGCAATTACACCGCCGGGAATCTCGGCAATGACCATGATGATCTCTTTGACGGAGTAAAGAACACCTATCTGCACGTAGGTCAGGTCTTCCGAAAGAAAGAACAAAATAAGGAAAGCATCAAAGAAACGGAGGTTTTTGAAAAACCCGTACAGGCAGAATTTATAATACTGCAGGTTCTTGTTGATGCGCGAGGCCATGCCGGGGATGTTGGGTCAAAAGTAGTAAATGTTAATGTTGAATGATTGATTTTGAGAAAAGGTTGAAGAGGTTGGAGGACAGGGGACGGAAGACTTTTGAATCACAGTTTCAACCTGGCGTCCCCGCATCACGCAACAGTAGAACCATCAAACGATAGCAACCATTGCAACATCCCACGTCTAAAATCTACAATCTAAAATCTAAAATCCCAAATCCCATACCCTCCACATCACTATATTTGCAGGCTTTCATGCAAACTTCCATCACATACAAGCGGATCTGGAATGTGGCTTACCCGATCATTCTGGGAAGTGTGGCGCAAAACCTGATCAATTTTACCGACACGGCTTTTTTGGGCAGAGTAGGAGAGGTGGCGCTGGGTGCGGGTGCGCTGGGAGGTATTTTTTACCTGGCGGTGATTATGCTGGGATTGGGATTCGGCACGGGAGCACAGATCATCATCGCCCGCAGGTACGGGGAGAAGAATTTGAAAGCCATTGGTTCCATCATCGACCATACCCTGGGGTTCCTGTTGATCATGGCCATGCTGAGCTACCTGTTGCTGCAGTACGGATCGGAATATCTGCTTTCCTCGTTCGTTGCCTCAAAAGATGTCTATGAAGCCACGGTCGAATTCCT
>JARRQC010000198.1:1484-7761 GCA_037382165.1 bacterium
AAAACCAAGGTGATCACTTATACTACCCTCGTGCTGGCTACTGTGAACATCATACTGGATTACCTATTGATTTTCGGGCACCACGGATTCCCGGAAATGGGCATTGCAGGTGCTGCGCTGGCTTCCGTCATTGCAGAAGGATTTGCCCTGCTGTTTTTTATAACTTATACGATGGTCACCGTGAAGATCGAGGATTACGGCATGTTTTCATTCCTGGGATTTTCGCTGACCAGGTTGAGGAACATCGTCAGGATCGCCGTTCCCATCATGATGCAGATGTTCCTGTCGCTGGCCGTTTGGTTCGTATTTTTTCTGCTTATAGAAAAGCTTGGTGAATCAGCACTGGCCGTGTCAAATATCATCCGGAGCATCCTGGTGGTCCTGCTGGTCCCGGTATGGGGTTTTGCGACGGCCACAAATACGCTGGTGAGCTATCTTATTGGAGACGACAGGGCAGAGGAAGTGACGGGACTGTTGAAAAAGATCATACTTCTCTGCTTTATCGGCGTGCTCATCGTCGTTTCCACCGGGCTGGCCTTTCCCCGCTTGTTGTTTGAAATCTATACCAATGACAGGGACTTGATTGAGATGGGTATCCCCATCCTTTACGTGATCTCCATAGGCGCTGTCTCACTTTCCTTCGGATTTATCCTCTTCAATGGCGTTTCCGGTACGGGAAAAACAAACATCTCCCTGCTGATCGAAGTGATAGTCCTGGCTATTTATCTCCTGTTTGGTTATGCCATGGTATTTATTTTTGAAACAGGGGTAACCCTTGTCTGGATGGCCGAAATATTGTATGGCACCCTGCTGGCGATCTTTTCTTTTCTTTACATCCGGTCTGGAAGGTGGAAAAGCAGCCGGGTATAGTGGATGATTTATTTGCAGGGAATCAAGGGATGGAATATTTTTTGCCAATGCTATTCAAACCCGGCAGGAAAAATGAAGTGAGTGGTGAATTGATTAAATTTACGGGCTGAAATCTATAAGGTAATGAAGCTCAAAAAGATGAGGAAAAGCATGCTTATCATTTTATCCATCGTGATGGTCATTGTCATCGGTGTGATATTAAGTCTGAATCTTATCATCGCCTCTGTGCTTAGGGGGAAGATCGATGCTGCGCTGGAAAAAAACAAAACCACCTACCAGGTCAGCCTTGGTGGTGTGGGAGGGAATATTTTCTTCGGCAATATTCGTTTGAAAGACATTACCATTCAGCCAGACAGCACATTGATCGGTCACCTGCGGGAAGGCAGTGCCAAAGAAAATATGGCTATAGAAGCACATATCCCATTGATCCGGATCGCAGGTATCGGTCTGTATGATGCCATAGTGAACCAGGAAATCGATATCCGTAAACTGGAGGTGAGAAAGGCAAATATCCGGCTGCTCAAGGAGGAGCAAAAGGATGAATTTGAAAAGGAAGACGGTTTCAACCCGGATTCCATCTATTTGAAAAATGTATCGGGAATAAGTATCGGCAGTATTCTTCTGACGGACAATACCATTGAATTGTATGACCTTGTGAAAGATAAGCAGATGTTGATGAATACCTTGTCCGAGCTCAGGCTGAGTGGTATCTTACTGCAATCCAGGCCCGGATCGGAAGATGTTTTCCGGGTGGTTACTGATCGATTCAAACTGAAAATCGAGAAAGAGGAGTTTGACCTGCCCGGGGGGGACTACAGGATGTTTTTTGATGATTTCGAATTCACTATGTCTGATTCTAGTCTGGTAATCAGCCAGTTTGCTTACAAGCCCACACGGGACAGGTTGGAGATTGCCACCCAATACAAGTATACCAGGGAGATATTTGACATGTCGATGGAACGGCTTGAATTACAGGCAATTCATATTGGCAAGTTTATCAGAGAAGGTGCATTTTATATGGATAGCATAGATATTTATGGATTACACCTTGACATCCTTAAGGATAAAAGGTATCCTTTCAATGAATCCCTGCGACCGAAACTGATTCATCAGGCGATCAGGGAGCTGGATTTTCCTTTATATATCGGTAATGCCCAGATCCATGAAAGTTATCTGATCTACCAGGAAAAGGAGGAGAATGTAAAGGAATGGATGACCGTTAGCCTGGGTGAACTGAATGTATCCGCTGATTTTATAACCTCTGTAAGGGACAGTACCAGGACTGGAAGGCCGATGATGATTGACCTGAAGGCGCGGTTGATGGAAAAGGCGCTGTTACAGGTGCAATTCGCCATGCCACTAAACAGCCGCGAAGATACTTTCTTTTTCAGCGGTTCACTTGGACCGGCGCCTTTCCTTGTATTCAATCAGGCCTCGCGTCCTGCGCTCGGAGCTTTTTTTACCGGTGGCGAACTGCACAGCATCGTCTTCAAGGGGAGTGCCAACAGGACACACTCCAGTGGCGAGATGACCATGTTGTATAAAGACCTTGTCGCTGAGGTGCTTAAAAAAGATCAGAAATCCAAAAACAAGTTTCTTTCCTGGGCCACCAATGTTGCCTTGAGAACCTCAAATCCAAATCCAAGGGGAAAAACTGCAGTGGCAGTGATGGAATTTGACAGGGTGATGTACAAAGGCTTCGGCAATTTTATGTGGAAAACCTTGCAATCGGGCATTGTCAATACGGTATCCCCGACTGGGAAAAATGTCAATAAATAAATCCGGATAGAGACTTTATGGACATGAACTGCTGCCACTGAATACCTTAGATTTCTGATGATGATGACCTTCCGGCAAAGTTTGTCGGACGAATAAAGCGCTTAATCCCCACTTTAGATAAGCGAAAGAGGATCTCATGAAATAGCACCTTCCTTGTTTTAAGCTGGTCTATCCGTGAAAATGTTAGCAGATATGTCGAGCCAGTAGCCAAAAACAATAATGAAACTTTAGATTGTATCTTTGCCCCATGAAAACGACACCTGTATTTCTCGATACTAAGCCGGTTTCCTATGTGATCGGTGATGGTGCACTGACCTATTCCCAACGCCTTTTCGATGGTTACGATCGTATTTTCATGCTGCTGGATGAGAATGTGCAGGAACATTGTTTGCCGGTTTTCAGACAGCATTTTCCTGACATCGACATTGAGGGTATTATTTGTATACAAAGTGGTGAAGAAAGAAAAAACCTGGAGCAAACGGTAAAAATATGGGATGAGATGACTGCCATGAATGTAGACCGCGATTCATTGCTAATCAACCTGGGAGGAGGGGTGGTAACCGATATCGGAGGATTTGCTGCTTCGACCTTCAAACGTGGCATCTCCTTCATCAACTTCCCAACAACCCTGCTCGGAATGGTAGATGCTGCCATTGGCGGTAAGACGGGTATCGATTATGCCAAACTTAAAAACCAGGTCGGCCTGTTTACAGATCCCATCTCAGTTGTGATTGATCCCATATTTCTGAAAACACTCGATGATATCCAGTGGCAATCAGGATTCGCAGAGGTGCTTAAATACGGACTGATCATTGACCATTCCCTTTGGGACTTCCTTTATCCCCACCATTTTAAGGAGATCGAAGATTGGGACCAGGTGATTTCACTGGCCTCACGTGATAAGATAGATATCGTCCGGCACGATTTCATGGAGCGTGGCGTACGTAAAAACTTGAATTTTGGACATACTATTGGTCATGCCTTTGAAAGTTATTTCCTGAAATCAGGAAAAGCAGTTACGCATGGTCAGTCGATTGCTGCCGGTATGATCTGCGAAGCCTGGTTGTCTTCCAGGGTATATGGTTTTGAAGAGGGTGAATTGGAGGAGATCGTCAGCATGTTTGACATCAATTTCGAGCGTCTTGATATAAAGGAGGATCTGATTCCCGAGCTGTTCGAGCTGATGAGGCATGATAAAAAAGTACGCGGCGGGCAGCTCAATTTCAGCCTGCTCAGAAAGATTGGTAAAGCCATTCATAATATCGAGGTAGACAACGACCTGGTTGCGGAAAGCATCCGTTTCTACATACATGGTCACCATTGATATGAAAGACCCGATGTACAGACTGAAAGCGCTTCCCGGCAGATTGGAAGGATCCTTCCATATCAGGGGTTCGAAAAGTATAAGCAATCGGCTGCTGATCATGCAGGCATTGGCCGGGGTTAAGGCAACCCTTAAAAACCTATCGACAGCAAAAGATACCCGGCGGCTAAGTGAATCCCTGAAGATGATCTCCGACTGTTCGGGTTCCCGGATACCCCTTGTTGTGAATGCTGACGATGCAGGTACGGTAATGCGGTTCCTTACCGCCTATCTTGCGGTCCGGGAGGGCTTATGGCTGCTGACAGGGAATGAACGCATGCAGGAAAGGCCTGTTGGAGAGCTGGTTAAGGCATTGCAAATGCTGGGTGCTGATATCGATTATACATTTCAACATGGATTCCCCCCGCTAAAGATTGAAGGGACAAGCCTGCACTCAGCTGAACTTGAAATGGATCCTTCGGTGAGCAGCCAGTTCGTCAGTGCCCTCATGATGATCGCCCCACGGATCCCCGGCGGACTTGTCCTGCATTTTTCCCAAAAACCGGTTTCCTTTCCTTACCTTAAAATGACTGCTTCCCTGATGAAACTTTATGGTGTTTCCTGTTCACTGGCAACAAATAGTATTACCATCCCGGAAGGTATTTACAAGCCGGTGCCCGTCGGTATCGAACCGGACTGGAGTTCTGCTGCCTTCTGGTACGAAATGGCCGCCATCCATGGTGACGCTTCAATATTCCTTAAAGGATTTGAAAAAGAAAGTCTGCAGGGCGACCGTGTCATCGCGGATCTGTTCCTTCGACTTGGGGTCGAGACCCGGTTTACAGATGAAGGTATACGACTACTCTCCACAGGGAGCCATGCGGACAGACTTGATCACGATTTTTCAGATTATCCTGACCTTGTTCCTGCTGTACTTGCTACCTGTGCCGCATTGGGTATGAAAGCACGCCTGTCAGGTATTGCGCACCTGCGGTTCAAGGAATCGGACCGGCTTGCGGCCTTACAGCATGAACTCAGCAAAACAGGTGTTTCTGTTCAAATCGATAAGGATCAGCTAATCCTGGAACCCGGCGGGAAACCTGCCAAAGGGATATTGGAATTTGAAACTTACAAAGATCACCGGATGGTCATGTCGCTGGCCCCCCTTGCCTTTCAGTACAATGAAGTATTGTTGCGCGATCCGTTGACCGTAAATAAGTCCTACCCTGAATTCTGGCTACATATTCAACAAACCGGCCGGCTTGCTGTTGATAAAAATTCATAGGCTGTGAATCTCACTTTTTTACCTTTGCCATATGGCTAAACCGGAGGTTGACATATTCGTACCCTGCTTTATCGACCAGCTGTTTCCGGATACAGCTTTCAATATGATCAAAGTATTGGAAAAGGCGGGGGTTAAAGTATATTACAACGAGGCACAAACCTGTTGCGGGCAGATGGCTTTCAACTCCGGTTACTGGGACGACGCAAGAAAGCTCGGTATCAAATTTATCAAAGACTTCAGTCGTGGCAGGCCGGTTGTTGGGCCTACCGCTTCCTGTATCGGTTACGTGAAGAATTACTTCGGTGAACTATTCTACAACAGTGCCTATCATAATGAATACAAACACCTGCAAAGGAATATCTTTGAAGTTACCGACTATCTTGTCAATATCCTGAAAGTGGAAGACCTGGGCGCTGTCTTTGAGCATAAGGTAACCTACCATGATTCCTGTGCCGCACTGCGTGAATACGGATTGAAGAATGAGGCCCGGCAGCTGCTGAGCCATGTCAGGGGACTTGAACTGCTTGAGATGAAGGACAGGGAAACCTGCTGTGGTTTTGGCGGCACTTTTTCAGTGAAATTCGAACCGATCTCTACTGCCATGGCAGAGCAAAAGGTGCAACATGCCCTGGATTCCGGAGCAGAGTACATCGTTTCCACTGATTCATCCTGCCTGATGCACCAGGCGGGATACATTTCCAAACATAAGCTGCCCCTGAAAGTGGCACATATTGTGGATGTGCTGGCGAGTGGGATTTGAGAGGAATTTTGGATTTGAGATGTGAGATGTTGGAATGGGTCTATTGTTGCGTGTTGCGGGGGACAGGTTGATCCATATAAGTTCCATTATTCAATACAATCTTGCCAGGCAGCGATGTCCCAATTCCCTGAGCTGTAATCCTCCTCGGTCTTCCGTCTCCGGTCCTCTGTCTTCCGACCTTTTCAACATTCATTAATCCTTCATCATTCCAACATCCTTTTAAGTTCTCTTTCGTTGGAAGGTTTCCCTATGATGTTCTTGTCCCGGTCAAGGACAAAAA
>JARRQC010000199.1:0-2961 GCA_037382165.1 bacterium
GGTCAATGTTTGTCTTGAAGAAGGGGTCAGTAAGATGCTGTTTGTAAGTTCCATAGGGGCCCTTGGACGGGCGGTCACCAAAGGACTGGTTGATGAGAACACCCATTTCCAGGCATCAAAAAAGAATTCTGTTTATTCCAGGTCGAAGTATGAAGCGGAAAAGGAAGTTTGGCGGGGACAGGCAGAAGGGCTTAATGTGGTGGTAGTCAATCCGGCGATTGTTGTCGGGCCGGGAGACTGGAGAAAGGGCAGTCCCCAGGTATTCCAGACGATGGCTGAGGGGCTGAAGTTTTACTCCTCCGGAATGAATGGCTTTATTGATGTCAATGATGTTGCTCGAATTGTGATCCATTTGATGGATAGCGACTATTCCGGTGAAAGGTTTATCCTGAGTACGGAAAATGTCTCTTACCGCCAATTTTTTACCTGGATGGCGCTGGCGATGAACATGGAGCCGCCACATATCCCGGCCAATCAGTTCCTGAGCAGTGTCGGTTGGCGCTGGCTGAAAGCCAAAGGATGGCTCACAGGAAAACGCTCCGGGATAACCCGGGAGACCGCAAAGACCGCAAACCAGGTCTACCGTTACTCTAATCATAAACTAATCAGAGAATTGCCTTTTAGCCTGACCCCTGTAAAAGAAAGTGTTGAACAGACGGCCCGGCTTTTTCTGCTGGACCAAAATAAAGGTTGAGCAGGATTCTTGTACAATAATCCAACCGGCTCTCCGTTTTTATCCAAAACCAACTGCCAATAGTACACCTTTACGTTTCATTCAAACAATAAATAAAATGAAACATTTGGTAATTGCTGTACTCGCAGGCCTTTTTATTTTCCATGCCTGCAAAAAAGAAGAAAACATATCGGATAATCCCCCACAACCCCAAGTCACGGATTATTTCCCGTTGCAGGTAGGTAACTATTGGATCTATGAACAATCAACATGTGATTCGGGAGAAATTAATTGTGAGGTTAAGGGTGTCGACACCAGTTTCATTGAAAAGGATACCTCGATCAATGGTAAGCAATATTTCAAGTACATTACCAATTTTCCAATGCAACAGACTACCTTCCTCCGTGATTCGGGCGACTACATCGTTGATCTGTATGGTGAGATATTATTTACCCATAGCGACTCGGCAGGTATTTTTAACGAGCAATTCGTAGTGCCCAATGGAGAAGATACATTATACCGTTGGTATTACCGGTTAACCTTTACCGGAAATGTCAACGTTCCTGCGGGTTTGTTCGACTGTATGGATATGAGGGGGCACATCTTTCGCTTGCAGGACGATTACATGATCGATCACAACACGCATCATTTCTATGCGCTCCGGGTTGGTCCTGTTAAGAAAACAGCAGTGTATGCATCTAACCTTTCGGTGATAAAACAAGAGCTGACAGGATACCACATCGAACCTGACGGGGGAGTCATTCCCTGACAAATTTATTTTTCCAGCAAGACAAAAGCACTGGCCATTTCCTTCACATGGGAGATGGTCAGGTGAATCTGCTTCACCCTCTGCCCGGCGAGGTAATCTTTGACTTTTCCGTGAGGTTCGATAAAAGGTTTACCCAACTCATCATTCTTTACCTCGATTTCATGAAAAGCCATCCCAAAACGGTATCCTGTGCCCAGTGCTTTGAAGAAGGCCTCCTTCGCAGCGAACCTTGCCGCATACCGCTGCCAGATGGTTACCTTGCCGCTTTCGGCATAAGCCTGTTCCGCCGTGGTGAATAACTTCTTCTTCAAAGCGTCATTACCATCCAGGTGCTTTTCCATCCGCTTAACTTCGATTATGTCAGTGCCGATACCAAAGATCATGATTGTGGATTACGGGTTGCGGGGGTATGAAGAAGTGAGGAAATGAGGAATGGGGGATGGAAAAAGATGTACACATTTTAATATTAAGACCAATTACCATAATCCATGTCCCTCTGAAATAATTAACAATTAACCATTAAAAATGAATCATTTCCACATTCCTATTTAATAACATCTAATTCTCTTCCTACTTTCTTAAATGCCGCTATCGCCTTGTCAAGGTGTTTGCGTTCGTGACCTGCTGAGAGTTGCACCCTGATGCGTGCCTCACCTTTCGGCACGACAGGATAATAGAAGCCAATTACATAGATTCCTTCCTCAAGCAGTTTGGCAGCCATATCCTGCGACAGTTTTGCATCATACAACATGACCGCACAGATCGCTGATTGGGTAGGTTTAATGTCAAAACCGGCCTCCAGCATCTTCTTCATGAAATAATCCGTATTGTCGTGCAGCTTATCCTGAAGTTCGTTGGTTTCACGCATCATGTCAAACATGCGTATGCCGGCATTGACAACGATGGGTGGTAACGAATTGGAGAACAGGTAGGGCCTGGACCGCTGCCGTAACATGTCAATGATCTCCTTGCGTCCCGTAGTGAAACCACCCACGGCACCGCCAAAGGCTTTGCCCAGTGTGCCGGTAATGATATCCACCTTGCCGCTTTCGGCATAAGCCTGTTCCGCCGTGGTGAATAACTTCTTCTTCAAAGCCTGTGCTTCCTTCAATGCTTCTTCCAGGGCAGCCATATCGGCATTCGGATAACGGTATCTTTTCGCCTTGCACAACCTGACGCCGTCAATGATGGAAGCGTGATTCAGGCTGTCGGAAATGATGGCATCCTCGGCGGTGAAAAGCGGTTCGAAAACACCTCCGTTGGCATCGAAGGCGGCAGCATACAGGATGGTATCTTCGGTACCCATGAAGTCAGCGATCTTTTTTTCCAGTTTTTTATGCAGGTCGGTGGTCCCGCAAATGAAGCGTACCGATGACATGCCGTAGCCATGTGTTTCCAGGGCCTCAGCCGCTGCTTTTTTCAGTTCGGGATGATTTGACAGTCCGAGATAATTGTTGGCGCAAAAGTTCAAAACCTCCTGGCCTGTATCCAGCCTGATCTCTGCCTGCTGCGGACTCGT
>JARRQC010000199.1:3029-11997 GCA_037382165.1 bacterium
TGTTCTTTGTAATTACCGTACATGTTGAATGGGTTAAGGAATAAACAATTAAAGTAGTTCAAAAATAAGAAAACTAAGGCTTGCATGACTGTTGTTGTCGATTTAGATGGCTTCAATCGTGACTGCCGGTATAATTTCCGACCTTTGCGGCAAATTTGATACGCCATGAAGATCGCCTCATTGGTTTCCGGAGGAGTGGACAGCTCTGTGACCATACCCCTGCTCAAGGAGCAGGGATACGATCCCCATATTTTCTACATAAGGATCGGTATGGAGGATGAGGACGCTTTTATGGATTGTCCCTCCGAGGAAGATATTGAGATCACCACATGGATCGCCAAAAGGTATGGCTGCAAGCTGGATATTGTGGACTTGCAGGAAGAATACTGGAAAACGGTAGTGAAATACACCATCGACACAGTCCAGAAAGGGCTGACACCCAACCCGGATATCATGTGCAACGTACTGATCAAATTCGGGGCTTTCAAAGCACGCTACGGCGAGGAATTCGACAAGATCACCACCGGGCACTACGCGACGACCTATGAGAATGAGGAAGGAATTTTTTTGGGAACGGCCGCAGACAAGTTAAAGGACCAGACCTATTTCCTGAGCCAGATCACCTATGATCAGCTAAGCAAGGTCATGTTTCCTATTGGGCACCTGCCCAAAAAGGCAGTGCGCAAAATGGCTGTCGATATGGGACTTCCCAGTGCCAACAGGCCGGACAGCCAGGGTATCTGTTTTCTGGGGAAGATCAACTATGCGGACTTTATCCGGGGTCACGTGGGTGAACGGAAGGGTGAGATTGTGGAATTGGAAACCCGTAAAGTACTCGGAGAACACAAGGGTTTCTGGTTTCATACCATTGGTCAGCGCCGGGGCCTTGGACTGAGTGGCGGCCCATGGTTTGTCGTCGCCAAGGATACCGTCAGGAATATCATTTACGTATCTCATGGCTATGATCCCAAAGCTCAGTATGGACATGAGATCCGGATCAATGATATTCACTTTCTTAATCCCGTGTCAGCCGAAAAGGATTTAAGCCGGATCAAGTTCAAGATCCGCCATCAGCCGGAATTCAATGAAGGCAGGATGGCCAGGGATGAAAAAGGAATGCGCATTATATCAGACAGTCCCATTTCAGGTATTGCCCCGGGCCAATTTGCCGCCATTTATGACCTCGCGGAAAAGACCTGCCTGGGCAGTGGTGTGATCACCGATCCACCTCAGCACGAATTACTGCCCCGGTAATTCTTTTTGAAGAATTTATTTTAGAGATAGTTTGATTCTGATAAATATTGACGGACATATTCATGGGTTCCGTCCTCCAGTGAGGTAAAGGGTTTTTCATAGCCGGAATCTCTGAGTTTTTGCATATTCGCTTCCGTAAAATACTGGTATTTATCACGAATGTCTTCCGGTGTGTCAAATAATATGATCTCCTTTTTCAAGCCCATGGCATCAAAGACCGATCCGGCCAGGTCAAGGAATGTGCGCGCCTTGCCGGTGCCGAGATTGTAAATGCCTGAGACAGGTTGATTGTTCATCAGGTAAATGATGACATCAACAACATCCCTTACATAGATAAAGTCTCTCAATTGCTCGCCATCCCTGAAGTCCGGGTGATGGGAACGGAAAAGCCGCACCATGCCCGTTTCCCTGATCTGCCTGAAAGCGTGAAAGATCACAGAGGCCATCCTCCCTTTATGATATTCGTTGGGTCCGTAAACATTGAAGAATTTCAGTCCTGCCCAGAATGGTGGTGTTGATTCCTGTTCCAGGACCCACTTGTCAAATTCATTTTTAGATATACCATAAGGATTCAGGGGTTTTAACTTATTGACAAGCTGATGGTCGTCAAGATAACCTAGTTCACCCATACCATAAGTGGCAGCGGAAGAGGCATAGATCAAAGGTATTTTATAATCAGTGCAACGCAGCCAGATCTGCTTGGAATAGTTCAGGTTCAGGATGTCGAAAATATCCATGTTGAATTCCGTCGTATCTGTCCGGGCACCGATATGCAAAACATAGCTTACATCCTCCTGGTTTTCATCAAACCATTCAAAGAACTCATTCCTGTCAATGGTCTGGACATAATTCTTCCCCACTAGGTTTTTATTCTTTGACTCATTTGTAAAATCGTCCACAATCACAAGATTGTCGAACCCTTCGCTGTTTAATTTTCCGACCAGCACGCTGCCAATGAAACCTGCCGCTCCGGTAACAATGATCATATCCTGAAATTTTATTCAAAAGTATGTGTTTTCAGATTATATCACTTTCCATGGTGTAATTTCCCGGGTATTTTACGGCTACTTCCAATAATCATTAATTTTGTGCGTTTCATTTGTCAGATACGATCCGCGTTGTTATTTATGAAAAGGTTATCTGTTTTTCTCGCCCTATATCTGCTCACAGGTTATTTTCTGACAGGTCAGATCTTTGTGCCAGTTGAACCGTTGACCAGCGAAATGGACCTGGCAGGGAACCCGGATCCTGTGGAAGTAAATCCAGCGGATCGCCACCCGGGTATGGAACCTCCCGATGATAAATCGCCATTATATGCAGGATATACCCTGCCTTTCCAGAAAGAAAACCTGTCCCGGGGTAAATGGGTCAGCGCAGAAAATGGATGGAGTGTCTGGTTGATGGCTGTGAGGGCGTCCGGTGCAAAGGCACTCAATATCTATTTTTCCAACCTCAAACTTGGGGCCGGGGAGAGGCTTTTTATCTATACACCGGACAAATCAACTCGCCTCGGGGCTTTCACAAGCTTGAATAATGGGGCATTCATGGCTACAGAATTGCTGAGTACTTGATGTTGGTAAGGATAGACGGGATTTTGGGGATTCAGGACCTTGCGAAGTCCTGGTCAACTGCCCGGAAGGTGAAGAATGGAAGCAGCAGCGTGACGGAGTGGCCAGGATACTTGTCAGGGAAGGGAGTTCACTCTTCTGGTGTTCGGGTTCCCTGATGAACAATACCAGCCTCGATGGGACCCCCTATTTTCTTACTGCCAATCATTGTGGTGAGAGTTCTTCCGCGGATGATTATTCCCAATGGGTTTTCTATTTCAATTATGAATCGGCCGATTGTGAGATGCCGGCCAATGAACCGGCTCATCAGACACTCACGGGAGCCAGTCTGATTGCTCATTCGGAAGGATCCACCAATTCAGGGTCGGATTTTAAATTGTTGCTGCTTGATGACGAAATTCCGGCTACCTACAGTGTCTTCTTCAATGGCTGGGACTGGACGGGTATTCCTTCACCAACCGGTGTTACGATTCATCATCCTGAGGGAGACTTGAAAATGATCTCTGTCTATGATGAGTACCTGGTTTCAAGCCAGTATCTCGGCACTTCCCAGGATGAGTCGGGAAAATACTGGAAAGTATTCTGGGTTGAAACAGAAAGTGGTTTTGGTGTAACGGAGGGTGGCAGTTCAGGATCGCCAATATTCAGCCAGGAAGGATATGTATTGGGATCGCTTGCCGGCGGGAAAGCGTCATGCACCGCTCCCTTTCAGCCCGATTATTACGGGAAAATCTCTTACAGCTGGAAAAGCAACGGAACCACACCGGAAAGACAGCTGAGACCCTGGCTTGACCCTATCAATACCGGACAGCAAAAATTACGTGGGATCTATTTTGATTCAACAGGTATTTTCGCCGATTTTGAGGCCAGCACGACACATATTAAAGTGGGAGGTCTGATATCCTATAACAACCTGACAGAAGGAGAAGCCACCGGTTATGAATGGTATTTTGAAGGAGGTGAACCGGAAACTTCGGAGATCATCTCACCCTCATATATCGAATACAACAGTGCCGGGGATTATGATGTCCGATTGGTTGCCAAATCCCTCAAATCCAGCGACACGATAACCAGGAAAGAGTATATCCACGTGAAGCCTACCATCACGCCAAATCCCTCCCGCGGGAAATTTAAGATCAGTTTTGGCAGTGGTTTGCCACAGGAGCTGGATATAAGGGTTACTGATATGCAACATCGGAATATCAACTTTTTTTATGATGTCAACCAGTTTGAAAACAGTATTTCCATTGACCTGAGTATACATGCATCGGGAATCTATCTGATAAAGATTATCGCGGACGGTTCCGAAGAGGTACTGAAAGCATTTCTCCTGAAGCATGCGGAATAATATTCCGGTAAAAACTAATCTTCTTTCCTCGAGGAGATGTAAACTGCCCATTTCTGTATTACCTGCTGCTATGAACTGCTTGTATTTGGTAAAGGTGGTACCTTTCAGGATGATATCGCCGCCATAGCGGGCATCATTGAAAAGGGGATGGCCGATATATCTGAAGTGTGCACGTATCTGGTGTGTCCTCCCTGTTTCAAGCCGGCATTCCACCAGCGTGGTATAACCAAATCGTTCCAGGACCCTGTAATGCGAGACGGCATGTTTTCCATAACTACCGTCCGGGAAAACAGTCATAACACGCCGGTCTTTGAGACTGCGCCCCACATGTCCTTCGATCGTGCCTTCCTCCTGCTCCATATCTCCCCAAACCAATGCAACATATTTACGTTCTACGGTGTGATCATAGAACTGCCTGGCCAGCCTGGTCTGTGCCTGTTCATTCTTGGCGATCATCAGCAGACCGGAAGTATCCTTGTCGATCCGGTGAACCAGGTACCCGAATTCATTTTCGATATGCTGACCGGATTCCCTGAAGTACCATGCCAGTCCGTTCAGCAGGGTGCCGTCGTAATTGGCATAGGCAGGATGGACAACCATTCCCGCCGGTTTGTTGACCAGGATCACATCTTCATCTTCATAGACCACATCCAGCGGGATATCCTGCGGTGTAACTTCAAGCACCCTTGGTGGAAAGGCAATGACGATGGTTACCACATCTCCCGGCTTGACCTTGTAACTGGATTTTACGGGTTGATCATTGACAAGGACATTGCCGGCTTTGGCCGCATCCTGCAATTTGTTTCTCGAAACATTCGCCAGGAGGTTCACCAGGAATTTATCAACCCTTAAGGGCGACTGTCCCGGATCGGCAACAAGCCGGTGATGTTCATACATCTCCGCATTGTCGTCTCCGATGAATGTTTTTTCATCGTCCATGTTTACCTGCTGATGAGAAGCTTGGCCGTCATGACACGTCCGCGGTCGTTGACTTTCACAATATACATGCCCTGAGGCAAAAATCTGATATCGATCTGATCTGAATTCAAAGCCTGGTGCAGCACCGGAATGCCGTAAATGTTATACAAATATACTTCTGCATATGGGCTAAAGGAATAATTATTCCTGTCAATGCGGAGTATGTCTGTGGCTGGGTTAGGAAAGACTGAAAGTTTTTCTTGTGATATGTGATGTACTTCATCATCACCCAAAACCAAATTGTTACCGACGATAGGCCTGATCAACAGGGAACCTTTGACATTACTGTTCAGCCATTCGGTCTGTTCGGTGAAGAAAATACGTTGTCCATTGTCGTGGTTGGCATCCAGGCCGATATTCAGGTTACCGCCGGACTGTTGCTGCCATCCAACGTAAAAGGTCCCGTTGAGAAGTATCGGTTCTTCGAGCATATAGGGATAGAACTCGTACAATCCCTCCTTCCATTGTGGTTTAATGCTGGGGCTTCTGTAAAGTTCAACGCCGGGTCTGCCATTGTTATCCTGCCATACGACCAGGTTGAAGAATATTTCATTGGAGGAATTTTGAGTCCTGTTGAAATACATCTGAACCCCTTGCAAGGTATCGGCGATGCTGAGTTCAAACTGGTAAGCCATCCGGGCACCGGCAGGTTCTATCCCGTAACCGAATTCGGGCGTACCGTCATCGTAAGCATAATAATTATAGAACCCCTGGCGGTAAGTTATCGAATCTACCAGTATATCAGCCTCCGAGGAATCGGAAATGTAATGGGTGATAATGTAGGAGGTGGTATCGCGGGAAAAATCATAGTTGAATGCCGAATTGACCGGCGGACAGGCATGTGCGGTTCCGCAGCTGGAATTGCAGTTCTGGAATCCAAAAAGGTCAAAGGGTGGCAGATTACAGCTTCCGCCATAATAATCGTAATAAAAATCCCCGTTGACCTGTTGCACACGGTATTCGTAATTGGTATTGTGTTCCTGGTCATCCAGGTTGGCGATATACATTTCAAACCTGGGTTTCAGCAGGTCGGTTACCGATCCGGCACGATACTGTCTGTAAGGTATCACCTGGTAATCCTTCAGAAAAGAAGGGGCCCGTTGTGAGAAGGTAAGTGCCCTGTAGTTTGTATCCCCGGCGTTTCGGTTGATATCCAGGTACACCCAGTCGATATTCCAGTGATCGGTGTTGCTTCGCCAGGAGGGAATGATATCATCTGAAATGCTGGCATAATTCCTGAATCGAAACTGAAATCCATCGAAAAAATAGACTGAGTCGGCAGGCTCTCTGTACAGCGGGATCATCACCTGGTCAAAATCGCTGCCGTATTTGGCCCTGAAATCTTCCAGTTGCATCCCTTCCGCCTGCCATACCTTATCCCAGAGGGTGTCCGGTCCGAATACAGAATCGCAGGGCACCCACAGCCAGTCGTCCCAGCCCAGTATGCGGAAATTGATCATGTACATGTTGGTGTCACATTCTTCTCCGCCCGGTGACCATATCGTATCAAGGGGACGGATGGTGTCATCAGGACTTTCGAGGTATAGCTGCGCCGAAACAAGCACCGAATCAATATGGGAAAAAACGGTGTCACCCATACGGGAAAATTCCAGGATGAGTGTATCCCATGATTCGGGATCGTCACCAACACCTTGCGGTTGATAGTAAAAGCTAAGGTATAATGAATCTTCAGGTCCGATCTCCCGGATTACGGGATCAAAAACGGAGTCGGTCCGGATCGGCCTGGATTTCAATTCATCAGCCATAAAAGGAATCCAGTTGGCATTGGAATAGATCTTTCCTGTTGCATCAATGGCGTCAAATGTGGCAGCACCATTGTTAGGCGGATAGTATGGAAAATCCTTATTGACAAAAACACTTTTTCCAATCCACAGCGACTGATCGGGATAAAGGGAATAACGTGAAAAATCATCAAAAAAGGGCAGTGCAATTTTTGCTGACTGAACGCCTGCCTTCAGGGCAGATGATTCGGAAACATCCTGTTCCGCCTTTAGCCTTACCGCCTCGTTGTATTGCAGGCCGCTTACAATTTCCTGCGCATTCAGGCCGAAAAAGAGAGAGATAGCCAGTATGGTTAAGACCTGCTTCATTCTTGTTCTTTCCGGATAACATGTTGTCTTACCAAAGAATCAAGCGAAAGGGAATCTTTGGTGAATTCTGCCAGGTAGCTGTCGAAATCGAAATATTCATCTGACCGGTACCAGACCCTGACCGTCTCACCGGGTTCGAGTTCTGTATCATCCAGTGGGGATGGATCTGTTTTATATACCCGGGCGTGGGCCGTATCGTCACCATCAAGGAAATATTCTTTGCCAAGGTTCAGGTAGGCATAGTTCAAAGCCCTTTTGGCTTCACTTTGTTTCATGGCAATTAAGAGGGGAATGGGCACGGTTGCTGTTATATCTCCTTTTCCGACCTGCAGGTCAATGGTCGTACCCCGGATCAGTTCGGTCGCCGGTTCCACGGGTTCGCCCTCGAACAACTGCTCGACAACGGCATTCCGGGCAAAGTAATTCACATATTCCAGTGTTCCTGCTTTCAGGTTAACACTTTCAAGTGTAACCAACGCCTGCCTCAGGGACAGGTTTTTCAGATTGGGCATGAATACCTTTTCGGGCAGTTCAGATACAATGGTCAGGTAAATGTGCCGGCCTTTTTTCACCCTGGCTCCCGGTAGGGGATGCTGCATCACCACCGACCCTTTTTCCGCCTTGTTGTCAAACACGGAATCAAGCACGACCAGCTCAAAAAAATCGGTATAGTTCTGATCGATGATCTGGGGTATGGTCATCTCCCGGAAGTCAGGGACGATAAATACTTCCCCGTGCCTTGTAAACCTATCGAGGGAAAAAAGCGCAGCCCAGAAAATAAATATGCCCAATAAGATAGCAATGAGCAAATGAATGTAAAATTTTTTCTGTCCCAGGAAATAAAAGAAGCCCATTTACTGTTTTTTTGTTGAAAGTGCCTTGCTGGCAGGACTTAATCACATAACTTTGTTTGTGTGATATTATTGCTTTTTGGGCGACAAAGGTAAAAATTAATAAGCTAACGATATGACCAAGAATGTGGCCATCGTGTGCGGTGGAAATACGGGTGAATACGAGATCTCCATTGCGAGTGCACAGGTGGTGCTGAAGAACCTGGATACAGCCAAATATGCAGGCTACCTGATCCTGATCGATGGTAATAATTGGTATTATCATGATCATGGAGAGAAATACCTGGTGGATAAAAATGATTTTTCGCTTGACCTGGGAAAGGGTAAGATCCGCTTTGATGCCGTATTCAATGCCATACACGGTACTCCCGGAGAAGACGGAAAACTTCAGGGTTATTTTGACTTACTGGAAATTCCCTATACTTCCTGCAATCCGGCTACATCTTCCCTCACTTTTAACAAATACTTCTGCAACCGCTTTGTCAGTTCCTATGGTATCAAAACCGCCCCAGGCATTTCCTTCTCCCGCGGTGAAAACCCGGATTGGGAAGCGGTCGTCGATAAACTGGGATTGCCACTGTTCGTAAAACCAGTAGAAAGCGGTTCAAGTGTCGGCATTACTAGGGTCGGTGATAGTAGTGAATTGAAAGCGGCTGCCGAAAAAGCGTTTGAATTCGGTGACAGGATCATCATGGAGTCCCATATCAAAGGCAGGGAGCTGGCCTGCGGCCTGATCAACCGGGGAACTGAACTTATCGTTTTCCCGCTTACCGAGATCATCAGCAAAAAGGATTTCTTCGACTATGAGGCGAAATATACCGCCGGGATGGCGGATGAAATTACCCCTGCGGATGTTCC
>JARRQC010000200.1:0-8733 GCA_037382165.1 bacterium
TTCCACCCGGGAAACGGCTTAAGCACAGAAGATTACGCGTAGATCTTCCGCGCTATTTCGACTGGGAGTATAACGGTGCCACCGAGTTTGTCTATAACCGGTATTATGAACGGAGGCCCAATGAAAACCGGTCGGAACATTATCTTAATCCGGTGTATCTGCAGCAGGAAATTGTAAAATACAGGCTGAACAGATGAAAAAGATTATCCTTATCATGGCTTTGCTGCTGTCATTCTGCGCTGTTCAGTCCCAATCCCTGCTGGGAACAACGGGCTGGCTGAACATACCGACAGCGGAAATGCAGGAAGACGGCACTTTTTACCTGGGCGGAAGCTATATCAACAGGAACTATATCGCTACCTATGGCGGTGGGGAATATGACGCACTGGGCTATTATTTTAACCTGACTTTTCTGCCATTCCTGGAAGTCAGTTTTGCCAACACCAGACTGCTTAATTATACTGAAGGGAATAATACGGTAGACCGCAATTTCTCTGTCCGCCTGCGTGTGCTGCGGGAGCGAAAATTCGTGCCGGCCTTCGTTATCGGGGCGCATGATCTCTATTCCAGTATTTCGGCTGAACTGGAGACCAACCAATATTTCAGCTCGTTGTACCTGGTTGCCTCTAAGCATATTCCGGTTAAAAGGTCAGAAATCGGTCTCACCCTGGGCTATGGATTCGATGTATTTCGGAACAGCCAGTTTGAAGGAGTCTTCGGGGGCATTTCCTTCAGTCCTTCCTTTTACAGGCCACTTCTCCTGATCGCCGAATACGACGGAGAAAGATTGAACCTGGGAGGAACTGTACTCTTGTTCAGGCATCTTTTTCTCAATGCCATGGTGCAGGACCTGAAATATTTTTCAGGGGGTATGGCCTACAAAGTTTATCTGCTCAATAAATACAAAAAGAGGAAGAAAAAGAGAAAACCATGATGTTCCTGGTAGATCATCATTGATTCGCGTCAGCGGTCTGATTTTCTTTTTCACCTTTATCAAGGGCGTCATCAACAAACTGCCAGAGTCTGTTCATTTGAGACTGACCTTTGTACTGGCCGAATTTTGCTGCAGCCAGGATAAGAAACCAAAGGAATACGGTTGCAGGGATGCTCCACAGCCAGGGGGCGTCCATTTTCAGCATCCATTGAGAAACACCCATGGAGGCGCCCAGAAAGAAAAGCACTACCACAGCGGAATAGAAGAACATGAACATCGTCCAGACCTTCGGCTTGGGTCCGACAACTCCCCGAACCAGGGATCCTTCCTCAAGCTCTTCAACAGTTACATGAAATTCAGGCGACCAGTAATGTTGTTCTTCCTCAGGTATACGCAGGTAAGCATGGTTATGCAGTGTACTTCCTGCAACTCCATTCTTGGCTTTCAATCCTTCAAGTATCTGTGCAATGACTTCTTCAGGCGCAAGCCGGCTCACTCTCCGGTAACGTGGTCTGATCCTGATCGGGCCGGTTTGAAGGTTGTTGTCCAAATGTTCCTGTGTAAATTATGCTGGATAGCGAGGCTAAAATAAAAAACAAATACAATCCCATTGCTACCGTTTTTATGATATAGTACATATTTGAGGCCGGAAAAGGGAAACGTGCAAACTCGGGCAGAAATCCCTACTTTTGACAAAAAATCATCCATGGACCTTTCAACTTTGACGGCCACCTCACCTGTTGATGGCAGGTACCGGGGCAAAACGGAAGAACTTGCGGACTATTTTTCTGAATATGCACTCTTTAAATACCGGGTGTTGGTCGAAGTGGAATATTTCATTGCGCTCCGAAAACTGCCACTGCCCGGACTTGAAGAGCTGGAACCGGCTGCAGATGATAAGTTGCGCAGCATTTACAGGGATTTTTCCCCGGAAGATGCCCAAACCATCAAGGATATTGAAAAGACTACCAACCACGATGTCAAGGCGGTGGAGTATTTCCTCAAGGATTGCTTTCATGAGTTGGGGCTGGACCGGTACAAGGAGTTCATCCATTTCGGGCTGACCTCCCAGGACATCAACAATACTGCGGTTCCCCTTTCCATGATGGATGCACATTTCATGATACTCAAGCCGATGCTTGAAAAAATGATCAACAAGATCAACCTGCTGGCTTATGAGTGGAAAGATATCCCGATGCTGGCGCGAACCCATGGCCAGCCTGCCTCACCCACACGCCTGGGTAAAGAGATCTACGTTTTTGCCGAGAGAATGGAAAATCAGCTGGATCTGCTGAGAACCATTCCCTTTTCAGGAAAATTCGGGGGTGCTACAGGTAATATGAACGCCCATGTTGTGGCCTACCCGGAGATCGACTGGGAGGATTTTGCCTGCCACTTCCTGAATAAAGGTTTAAAACTGCACCGGCAGAAAACCACCACTCAGATTGAACATTACGATTATATGGCTGCATATTTCCAGAACCTGGGAAGGATCAATACGATACTTATTGACCTCTGCCGGGATATCTGGACTTATATTTCCATGGATTATTTCAAGCAAAAGATCAAAGCCGGGGAAATAGGGTCCTCCGCCATGCCACACAAGGTCAACCCCATAGACTTTGAAAATGCGGAAGGCAACCTCGGGATCGCCAATGCGCTGTTACATCACCTGGCGGAAAAACTACCTGTTTCCCGGTTGCAGCGTGACCTCACAGACTCGACCGTCACACGCAATATAGGGACACCCGTCGCGCATATGCTGATCGCCCTGAAATCCATCATGAAGGGGCTGGACAAGCTGATCATCCATGAGGACAAGATTGCCGCTGACCTTGAAGATAACTGGCCGGTAGTAGCAGAAGCCATCCAAACCGTCCTGAGGAGGGAAAACTATCCCAATCCTTACGAGACCCTGCTGAAGCTGACACGTAAAAACGAAAAGATCACGGCAACGATTATCAAGGACTTTATTGACAATCTGAATGTTAGCGAGGATATCAAAAAAGAGTTGAGAGAAATAACACCCCATACCTATACCGGATTAAACCTGTTGTAGCCGATGAAAAAATTTCTCAGGGTACTTTCTTTTATTAATCCCTACTGGGGCAGTATGGCGCTGAACATTTTTTTCAACCTGGCCACCATTGTCTTTTCACTGTTCTCTTTCGCCCTGCTGATCCCTTTCCTCAACCTGCTTTTCGGTATTGAGGATCTGGTTACGACAAAACCTGAATTTTCTTTCAGTACGGATGCGTTGTTCGGTTATCTGAACTATTATATCAGTGATATTATCATAGCACAGGGAAAGATCAGTGCGCTGGCATTTATATGTGTGGTTATCCTTACCGCTTTTTTCTTCAGGAATCTTTCGCGCTATTTTGCCATGTACTTCATGGCCGGCGTGCGTGTCAAAGGTGTAAGGGACCTACGTAACAGCATATACGAGAAACTACTTATCCTTCCCCTCTCCTACTTTAACAAACAGAAAAAGGGTGACATCATCGCCCGGATCACCACAGACGTGCAGGAGGTGGAATATTCGATCATGAATTACATAGAGATCATCATCCGCGATCCGATCACGCTGATCGCCTATTTTGCCTTCATGATAAGTATGAGCCCCCAGTTGACCCTGTTCGTCATGATCATCCTTCCCATTACCGGGCTGATCATTGGCAGGATCGGAAGAAGTCTGAGGAAATCTTCCACCATAGGGCAATCCCGTTTTGCCGGACTCCTGGCGACCATCGAAGAGTCTATTTCCGGCCTTCGAATCATCAAGGCTTTCAATGCCATCTTCTATTCGGCAAATAAATTTACCGAACAGAACAAATCTTACGCAAAGATCCTGCTTTCCATTTACCGGAGGCGCGACCTGTCATCACCCATGAGTGAATTCCTCTCTTCGGCGGTGATCATCCTGGTATTGTGGTATGGCGGCCGCCTGGTGCTGTCCGATGCACAAAGTATACAGGCTGCGGATTTTATAACCTATATCGTTGTTTTCTCCCAGATCATTCCGCCAGCCAAAACCTTTGCGCAAGGATTCTACAGTATCCAGAAAGGGATGGCTTCCGCCGATAGGATCTTTGATGTACTCGATGCCGAAGAGGTCATTGAAGAAAAGAAAGATGCTATGGCCATCCACAATTTCGAAAATGAAATAGAATTCAGGGATGTTGGCTTCGCTTACAATACCGAGCCGGTATTAAAAAATATAAACCTGAAGATCACCAAGGGCAAACTGATTGCCCTGGTGGGTGAATCCGGGGGTGGAAAATCCACCCTGGTAGACCTCCTTCCCAGGTTCTACGACGTAACCAGCGGTGTGATCCTCGTCGACGGAAAAGACATCCGGGATTGTATTATCAGTGACCTGCGAGGATTGATGGGTATCGTCACGCAGGAAAGTATCCTTTTCAACGATACTGTTTTCAACAACATTGCCTTTGGCAATGAAGAGGCTACAGAGGAGGAGGTCATCGCTGCGGCCAAAGTTGCCAACGCGCATGGATTCATCATGGAAATGGAAAAAGGCTATCAGTCTACTATCGGTGATCGCGGCCAAAATCTGTCGGGAGGTCAGCGCCAGCGACTGAGCATTGCGCGTGCCGTACTGGCCAACCCGCCCATTCTCATTCTGGATGAAGCGACTTCATCGCTGGATACAGAATCCGAGAAACTGGTTCAAAATGCACTCCTGAACATCATGAAAGACCGTACTTCGATTGTTATCGCCCATCGCCTTTCAACCATACGGCATGCCGATGAGATCATCGTATTGAAGAAAGGTGAGATCGTAGAGCGCGGAACCCATGAAAAACTCATTCAGTCAGCAGGAGCTTACAAGCGGCTGCCCGTACAACATAAATGCCGGGCTGCAGATCACTTATCTCCGTGCTTATATAGTTTCTACCCGGTGATGCCTGCCTGGTAATCCCATGAACAAGTCTTCCCGAAAGGTCGAAAACGCCCAGATCGGCCTGCCCGCCTTCTGATGCGTCAAATAAGATATGGAGATGCTGATTGCCTGGGTTCGGATAGACATTGAAAAATTGGTCAGACTCAGCAATATCCGTATCCGCACCGGTAATAAAAATACCAAAGAATTCAAGGATGCGACGCAGCAGTTCCTCCCGTGTATTCGCTCCATCACCATCCTGAAGATCTGCCAAAGCATAGGCAAAGCAAAAAGCCTTATGACCGAACATGCTGCTGCCGTCAAACTGAACAGCAACATTGCCGTAGTCGCTTTCGGTGAATGCCACTTTAATCTCCTCTTCCCCACCAAAAGGCACATACCTGTCAATGGACATTTGCCCGACCTGGCCGGAAGATTCAAAATACAACCCTGCTGTAAGTGCCTCTTGCTGCCCTTCAAGGCTTGTCATGATATTCTCCCCACCTGCAAACACATTCTCCAATCCGAAAAGGATCCAGAGATTTTCATTCTCACTAAGCACATCGCCGCCTTCTACATAAAGCTGTCCTCCGGCATAGCCAAAATCCAGCAGTGTTGATGCCGTTTCTGCTGTAAGATTTGTTTTCCTGTGACCGGAATTGCCAAAAGAGGCAAAAACGAGATCATACCCTGACAATGTCTCCGGTAAGGCATTAAGATAGGTTACCTCATCCATACCGTTGGCAAGCAGGTAATCGCGGATAAAATCACCACTGAATCCATTCTCACCCTCCCATTCTTCATATACCAGGATGCCGGAACGGACCAAAACCAGGTCTTCTCTTGTGAGCGTATCTGTATCGATTCCATTGCTTGCGATCAGGGTAATGCTATAAGCACCTCCCTTTGTATAGGACCAGTTCGGATTTTGCTCTTCGGAATCAATATTTCCATCGCCATCAAGGTCCCATTTCCAGCTATTCACTTCATAGTCAAGTGGTGTGGCAGACCAATCGGTAAAGGTTACCTCCTCACCCGCCTCCACATTATTTTCACTTACACTAAAATTTGCAACCACATAGGCATCCCCTTCCGAATAACCGAAGTATTCCATGATCAGCACCAGGGCATTGTATCTTGAGGAGTGTCCTGAAAAATCTTCCAGTTCTGACAATGCATAGGAAAAGCAGATGGTTTGATGCCCATTGATGTCATCGGTATAGGCGATACCGACATCTCCATATCCTGTTTCTGCGAAGATGGCCCGGGCCTGATCAGATGTAACAGGGGTAAAGCGGTCGATGAGATCTACGGCTGTCTGACTGCTATTATTGAAATAGAGACCTTCAAACAAAGTTCCCGTCTGTCCCCTGAGGTTCTCGACGGATTTCTCTTCACCATCCAGCGCTGATTCGAGGCCAAAGTGCGCAAAGAACGCCTCATTGCCGAACTGGTCATAGCCGAATGCATCACCCGATTCGAGATATATTTTACCTCCTTCGTCAAGATATGCATTGATGATATCTGCCATTTCATCTGAAACGCGGGTGATCTGGCTGCCATAATTCCCAAGCGAAATGAATACTGCATCAAATCCCTTTAAATCAGAGGGAAAATAATTGGAGTAGATCGTCTCATAACCACGCTCGTCGAGAAAATTCTCAATAAAAACTCCGCTATGGTCCCGTGCACCTTTCACCGGCTCATATACGAAGAACCCATTATTGACGATGATATAGTTCTCCCTGGTTTCACTGTACTCACCTTCACCAAGGGTGACGGTAAGGGTGACCGAGTAGGCTCCGGCTTCCGAAAAGGTATATTCCGGATCCTGTCCGGTAGCATCTGTTTCACCATCACCATTGAAATCCCACGCCCACGCGCTAATTTCACCAACAAGCGCGGTAGATTCATCCTGGAATTGGACAGTAAGTGGCCCTTCACCACCGGTCTGATCGGCGGAGAAATCCACGGTCACCATGCTTTCAATATATCCGCGAGCCACAAATACGGGGGCAATATCCCCCAGGTGTTCACCATCATACAGATCCATATCGGCTTGCATAAACGCGAGGGCTGCATCCACCTGGCTGGCACTGCTTCCTGTCATGGATATCCCTTCCCAGCAATCGCTATCAGTCGCTTCCCTGCCGATCAGCTCCCAGATCTGCATCAGCGATGAGGACCAGAGCTGCCCGTCTTTATGAACCTGTCCGACAAGGGCTTCGGGATAATGTCCCGGATCATTTGTCACCCTCCCCGGCCAGAAAGGGTTATGCCCGTCCCAAATAAACACCCAGTTGTATTCCGGGTCTTCCGGTTCCCAGAAACCCAGACTTCGAATATAGGAAGTTACCCAGTAGTCGCTAAGGCCTTCGCTCAACCCGTTGACCTGTGAAATCCCTCCGTAGGTTACCCAGTCGTGAATGCCATGACCCAGTTCATGGACTACCACACCAACATCCTCGGCATCATCCACACCGCCTTCACCGAAAGAGAGCCTTCCATTGCCAGGTTGATAATAGGAGTTATCCGCGCCATTCAAACCGTGTGGATCATACCTTACCCCACCGTTATACTGGAAAGGTAAGATACTGAACCCGAGGGTATCGTTCAGGTAGGCCATGGACTGATGGATATGGTGATAGCAATTCACGGCTTCGAAGGCATCTTCTGAGCGGGTGAAATGAAAAGCACTGTCCTGCCGTTTGAATAGGCCGCGATAAGGTGCTTCCGCGTCCACTACTTCGGCATAGGGACCTTTGAGATAGTATAACGTATCTTCCAGTGTAAGGTCATGAAGGATTACTTCCAGCAACTGTGCGGTCAGTTCCTCAGAATCACTGTCATTGGCATCACTGAATCCGGGTTCTCCGTAGCTGGTGGTCGCATTTGTGATCGGATCGGGATCAAAAACCCAACCGGACTGACAGATAAACCCAGGTGGTTTTTAGCCTTATACAGCGCATTCTGCTCATCGACCAGTTTACGGACATCTACTTCACCGGGCTGTTGGTAATTGCTGGAAAAGAATACAACTTCATGATCATCGTTAATACTCACCCTGACATCTGCATGATAAACCGGATAACCTTTCATTTGCTGTTCAAACAGCACCCTGATGCCTGTTTTTGCCTGTATTGTAGCAACATATTTGAGTTCTGCCCGGGGGTCACCGATCCGGATCCTTTCCTTGTCAGCAACCAGATACTCCATAGCCATTTCCTCAGGTGATGAGACGGTGACTTTGAAGTCCGGATTGTATATGGCCCTGGGAATACCTGTTGCGGTTTCCATCCGTGTGTTTTTAAAAAGATGGCTCTCCATTTCTTTATCGTGGAGAATCTCCTTCTCAAGATTCAAAACCGGTTTCTGACTCTGGGCAGCAAAACCCAGTAGAAGCAGCAGAAACAACATCTGCTGCGGCAACAAATGACGAAGATGATCCATAAACAATTTAAATAGAAAAATTAACCGATCAGTTTACCTTAATCCATTTTAGTGTCTCACTTCTTATTCCGGTAAGAACATGGATATGATAGACCCCTCTCGGCAGATTTTCTGTTGAGATCTCGTACCGGTGATTTCCCGTTGAAAAGTCTTCATCCTCCATGGAAATCAATTTTCCAGACATATCATAGAACCTGATACTTACGGAAGCTGATTCCTCAAGATTGAATTCCAGGGTAACCCGGTCATTACCCGGGTTGGGATAAACGTTCACCAAATTGCCATCAACTACCGTATTTTCTTCAATATCCGAAACAACATCAAAGAAGTTGAGTATCCTGGCCAACAATTCATCGCGGGTGTTATCTCCTTCCCCGTCCTGTAATTCGGCCAGCGCATAGGTCAAGGAGAAGGCTTTATGACCAAACAGATTGGCGCCGTCAAA
>JARRQC010000200.1:8791-10164 GCA_037382165.1 bacterium
TCTTGATCAGGCGGTCAATATTGTTATTTGTAAATTGCGCAGATCCGCTGAATGAGAGTCCCTGAGTAAGGGATTCACTTTGTCCCGAAAGCATCTCGATGGGGTTGTTGTTTCCGGATTCGACATCTATCAGCCCGAAAATCAGCCAGAGCAATTCACTTTCACTAAGTACGTCACCACCTTCGATATAAATGTGACCACCGGACATACCGTAGCTTTCGATGGCCTTTTGTTCCAGGTTTGTAGGTGTTGTGCTTCTGTTTCCACCATTGCCATAAGACAGGAAAACTGCATCGTAACCTTCCAGATCAAGTGGCAGCGTTTGGGTATAACCAACCTCATCATAATAGTTGGAAACCAGGTAATCAAAAATGTAAGCACCGCTGTAGCCATTGACATCCTTTTTGCCGTCATAGACCAGCACGCCCGACTTAACCGCCAGGACATCTTTCCTGACCAGCGTATCGGTATCCGATCCGTTGGAGGCTACAAGCATAATATCGTAAATACCACCCTTATCAAAAGTGTGGGATGGATTTTGTTCATAGGAATCCATGCTGCCATCCATATCAAAATCCCAGGCCCACTCACTGACGGTAGTTCCGGGCGCTGCAACCGACCAGTCTGTGAAATCAACCGTCTCACCGGGCAGAATACTTTGCTCTGAAAGTTCAAAGTTGGCAGCTACATAATCCTCACCCATCGGGAAACCAAAGAATTCAAGCAGGCGGATCAACAGATGATGGCGGGAAGATTGCGGATCAACATCGACAAGTTCAGACAAGGCATAGCCAAAGCTGAAGGTCTTTTGACCATACATATCCCCTTCATTTTGCAGGGCCACGTCTCCATAACCTGATTCTGCGAAAGCCACCTTGCTGTTTCCGGTGGTATCCGGACTATACCTGTCAATGAAACGGTTACCCACCTGGGTAGAGCTGTTGAAAACCATTCCTTCGGCAAGGGTTCCTTCCAATCCGATCAGTTCATTTATGACATTGGTTCCTTGTGGATTGACGAACTCAATCCCGAATAACCCAAGAAGTTCTTCATTATTACCCTGGCCAAACAGGAAGTTCACTCCCGGTTCAAGGTAAATGCTTCCTCCCTCTTTCAGATAGTCTATCATGGCATTGACCATGGTTTCATCCATGGCGGTAAAGCGGCTTTGCACATTCCCATAGGTTAAAAAAGCCGCATCAAATCCGCTGAGGGTGTTGGGAAAGTAATTGCTGTAGATGACAGGATATCCCCGCTCCTGAAGGAAATCCCTGATAAAAGTTGCACTGTGGTCAGGCAGATTTTCGCCGCTCTCAAAGACAAAAAAGCCACCGTTAACGATCACATAATTGGCTTTAACGACAGCATTGGTG
>JARRQC010000201.1:0-5939 GCA_037382165.1 bacterium
TGAATGCGCCCACAGCCTCGACGTGGATCTCATAGCCAGCAGGTCTGCATTACCAATTCCTCAAAACATATCCATCCCCGGATTCAGGTACTCGATGGTAAATGGTGAATTTGTGGGATAACCATGAGAGTTAATATGGTTATGTATTCACAAGTAAACCCTCTTTCACCCATATGGGTGTCCTCACCAACATGCCTTAAAAACTGTTTCCGAAAAACATAATTTATTCAATTAACGTGTACTCGATGGTATTTGGTAATTTTGTAGGATAACCATGAGTACTAAAAAGGTTATGTATAAAGAAGTAAACCATTAAAAACAAAAAGATGAAATTTACCCGAAATGCCTCCGCCAACTGGCAAGGCCCTGGAAAAACCGGCAAAGGAACGCTGAGTTCTGAAAGTACTGTATTAAAAACAACCCCATATTCCTTCAGCACCCGTTTTGAAGATGAGAAAGGCACCAACCCGGAAGAACTGGTCGGAGCAGCCCATGCAGGCTGTTTTACCATGCAGCTTGCGTTCCTCATTGGTGAAGCCGGTTTTACACCGGACAACCTGGATACGGAGGCAGGCGTTACCTTCCAGGATGGCAGCATCATAGAAATCCATCTTGAACTGAAAGCCAGGGTTCCCGGGATGGACGAAGCCAAATTCATGGAAGTGGCGAACAAGGCAAAAGAGATCTGCCCCATTTCGAAACTGCTTGATACCAACATTACACTTTCGGCTAAGCTTGAAGGTTAAGCGGAAAGTCTTTCGTCCATAAACGGTTCGGTATGGACAGAAAAAGTGGCAATGATCACCAGATAACTTCTGGATAGTGAAAACAATTGCCTCCACAGGGTAAATGTTTTCTTTCATAAAGCAGATGTCTGCAGGTAATCCTCGTGAATCATTGCTTACAAAATTCATTGTACATGAAATACGTTTCCCTCTTCCTGCTGATACTTTTTCTCCCTTTTGATCTGCTTCCACAACGGAGTATTGCAGATCAACGGGCGGACAGCCTGCTCTCCCTGATGACGCTGGAAGAGAAAATCGGTCAGATGACGCAGGCGGAAAGGGGAACGGTGGTATCTTCCGGACTGGAAGATATCAAAACGTATTACCTTGGCTCGGTGTTGAGTGGCGGGGGAAGTGTACCCAGTCCGAATACTGTCGAGAACTGGGTCAGTTTGTACAACGACATGCAGGCAAAAGCCTCTTCCACCCGGCTGGGTATCCCTATCCTTTACGGCATCGACGCTGTGCACGGGCACAATAACCTGGTGGGGGCTGTCATTTTTCCGCACAACATCGGCCTGGGCTGTACACGCAACCCCGGACTGGTCGAAGCGACTGGACCTTCAGCCCCTGTGTCACCGTACCACAAAATGAATTCTGGGGCAGGACCTATGAAGGATTCAGTGAGTCGCCAGACCTGGTAGCCGAGATGGCAGAATCCGCCGTTCGGGGATACCAGTCCGATTCATTGGGTACCGAAAACCATATCCTGGCCTGTGCCAAGCACTTTTTGGGTGATGGCGGCACCCGGAATGGGATTGATCAGGGAAACACCATCCTTTCGGAAGAGCTGCTGCGCGCCATTCACCTGCCTCCCTATATTAATTCTATCGATGCGGGTGTCGGCTCGGTCATGATCTCGTTCAGCAGCTGGAACGGGGAAAAATGCCATGGCCACAAGGAACTGATCACCGGCCTGCTGAAAGAAGAACTGGGATTTGAAGGGATTGTCATCAGCGACTGGAAGGGGATCGACCAGTTGCACCCGGATTTTAAGACGGCGGTAAAGATGGCCGTCAATGCGGGAATCGACATGGCCATGCAGCCCGAAAATTATGTGCCATTCATCCAGGCCCTCACCGAACTGGTCAACGAAGGTCAGGTTTCCATGGATCGTATCGATGATGCGGTATCCCGCATACTGAAAGTGAAGATGCAGCTCGGACTTTTTGAAGACCATACGGCTGACCTGGCGCTGAAAGACACAGTCGGCTGTTCCACCCATCGCGATGTTGCAGTAAGGGCAGTGAGGGAATCGCTGGTATTGCTGAAAAATGACAACTTCCTTCCCCTTTCCAAATCCCCTTCAAAAGTTTTGGTAGCCGGTTCGAAATCGAAAGATATCGGTTCCATGTGCGGCGGCTGGACCATCACCTGGCAGGGCAGTACCGGAAACATAACCGGGGGCACAACTGTCATTGAGGCAGTGGAACAAATGGTAGGAAGCGACAAGGTCGTTTACATCCAAAATGCTACCCAAATTCCCGATGCCGATTACGCCATTGTGGTGGTCGGTGAAGAACCCTACGCCGAAGGGGCAGGTGACATCTACCCAACCGGCGGGATCGGATTTGTCCTTTCGGCACAGGAATCCAGCCTGGTCAAGGCCATAAAGAACAAGGGCATCCCGATGGTCGTGGTCCTCCTGTCCGGAAGACCACTCGATATAAGGGATGAGCTTGATCTTTCCGATGCCTTCATCGCTGCCTGGCTTCCCGGTTCTGAGGGTGGTACGGGCATCGTCGATATCCTGTTTGGCAACTATGCACCTACAGGAAAATTAGCCCATACCTGGCCCGCATCCTTTTCCGATGTCCCGATCAACATCTTGGGAAACAATTCCGGAATGGAAGCATTGTTCCCGTTCGGCTACGGGACACTTTCCCCGTAAGCGTAGATGAACAGTTCATTCATGGCAAGGCATTGAAAATATATCCCAATCCAGTTACAACAGCATTTCGTGTAGACATGACCTGTGCGGGAAACAAGGAAATTGCCATTGACCTGCTCGACCTGAATGGCAGAAAAGTTCAGACCCTGCATACAGGAAAAGTCATTGAGGGATTCAATAGCATTTCACTCAGCATGGATAAAAGTATTCCGGCGGGATTGTATATCTTAAGGGTTCAAGGATCGGGCATACACTTCCTTGCCCGTCTGGTAGTAGGCAGGTGATGAATAAAAATAATACAGTAAGCAACCATCCGGTTAACCTCGGCCTGCGTTTCATGCTGGAATTGCTGGCGCTTTTTGCCATGGGTTGGTGGGGGTATGCTTTATGCCATTGCGTGATGCGCTACGTGTGGGCCGTCGTACTGCCTCTCGCCGCTGCTACGGTATGGGGGATATTTGCCGTGCCGGGTGATCCGAGCCGTTCAGGTAAAACCGTGATTAAAACCCCCGGGTGGATAAGGCTAATCCTGGAATTTTCATTTTTTGGTTTCAGCGTATACGCCTTGTATGACATTGGCCAGCCAGTTTTTGCCTGGATATTTGGCGGAGTCATCCTCCTGCATTATGTATTTTCCATTCACAGGATAAATTGGCTTTTCAGGCAATCGTAAATCAAAGTAAGGAGGACCCAACATCATGAAAAAATATCTCCAGCTAATCACCTGTATCTTCTTTTTTGTCAACCTATCTTTTGGGCAAACCCCTTCGATTTTGAATGTTCTTAACAGAGCATCCCAAAGCCTGAACGGTCCCTGGCACTATATCGTCGATCCCTATGAAAATGGCTACTACAATTACCGCTATGAACCCTTCGACCAGCAAAAAAATACTTCGAAAGCGGCCTATTTCATGAATGCCAAACCGGAAAATAAGTCGGAACTGCTGGAATATGATTTCGATAAATCAGATGTGCTGGAAGTTCCCGGCGACTGGAACACGCAGGATGAAAAACTCTTCTTCTATGAAGGAACTGTATGGTACAAAAGGTCTTTTGACTTCGACCCAAAGGTACGGGACGGAAGGGTCTTTCTTTATTTCGGTGCAGTCAACTACCATGCGGATATCTACCTGAACGGAAAAAAACTCGGGACGCATACCGGCGGTTTCACCCCCTTCAATTTTGAGATCACGGACATTGTAAAATCACAGGACAATTTTCTGGTCGTCAAAGTCGATAACAAAAGGGAGAAAGAAGGAGTGCCTACCCTAAATACCGACTGGTGGAACTATGGTGGTATCACCCGTGATGTCCTCCTGGTGGAAACGCCCGCCACCTTCATCAGCGATTATATGGTACAATACGATCCTGAGAAGAAGAATGTGCTTTCCGGCTATGTGCAACTGGAAGGTGACAACAAAACCAATGCCGGGATAAAAATCAACATGCCCGAACTTGATCTTTCCGGCAGCATCACGGCAAACCGTGATGGTTTAGCCAAAATGGATTTCAAGGTAAAAGATTTCATACCCTGGTCACCCGGTCAGCCTAAATTATACGATGTCATTCTGATAGCCGGGCAAGACACCCTGAAAGATCGCATTGGTTTCAGATCGATTGATACCGATGGCTCTAAGATATTACTCAATGGAAATCCCATTTTCCTCAAAGGCATCTGCATCCATGAGGAACGTCCGGGCGGCGGCAGAATACGTACAAAAGCCGAGGCCCGTGAACTTCTCCAATTAGCTGAGGAACTTGGCTGCAACTATGTCCGGTTGGCACACTACCCGCATAACGAACACATGATCCGCCTGGCGGATGAAATGGGCATCATGGTCTGGGCGGAAATACCGGTTTACTGGACGATAGATTGGGAAAATCCCAACACCTACCAAAATGCAGAAGGACAACTTACAGCAATGATCCGTCGTGATAAAAACAGAGCCTCGGTCATCATCTGGTCGATGGCCAATGAGACACCCGTCTCACCTGCACGGCAATCCTTTCTCACACGGCTCGCCGCTAAAGCCAGGCAAATGGACCCGACACGCCTTATCAGCGCTGCGCTTGAACAAAGCATTGATGAAGGGGATCCCAATACCAAAACGATCGATGACCCTTTTGCAGAGGTGGTAGATGTCATCAGCTTTAACCAGTACATTGGCTGGTATGATGGTTTACCGCAAAAATGCAGGAATATCAAATGGAATATCACACAGGACAAACCTGTAGTGATCTCTGAATATGGTGCCGGGGCCAAATATGGATTCCATGCTGACTCCCTTACCCGTTGGTCGGAAGAATACCAGGCGTACCTGTACCAGGAGAGTTTAGAAATGCTCGATAAGATACCGCAGCTTAGCGGCATGTCCCCCTGGATATTGATGGATTTCCGCTCTCCCCGGCGACCGCTGCCCGGCATCCAGGATTACTGGAACCGTAAAGGGCTGGTTTCAGAAAAGGGCCAGAAAAAGATGGCGTTTTATATCCTGCAGGATTACTATCAAAATCATTAAAGGCCGTATGGCAATATGATCCCTGCTATAATCTGCTCCCTACCCTCAACAGGTCGGCATAGACACCTCTAGCCGTAACCGCTGCCCCGGCTCCCGCGCCCTGAATGATGATGGGATGCTCTCCATAGGCTTCAGTGTAGATCTCAAAAAGGGAGTCGGAGCCGGACAGGTTTCCTAAAGGGGATGTCTTGTCAGTTGTTAGCAGCCTCACTTTCAAAGGACCATCTTTCTCAAGCTGTCCGATATAGCGGAATACTTTCCCCTCCGGTAAGCTTCCAAGCCGCCGGGCATAGTATTCATCCACTGCATCCGTTTTCTTTTTGAAGTCTGACCAGCTGCCGATATTTTGCAGTGCTCCGGGAATGAGGTTCTCAACCTCCACATCTTTTATCTCGCAGTTCATGCCGATCTCCCTTGCCAGGATCAGCAATTTGCGTGCTACATCGTTACCGGAGAGATCTTCGCGCGGATCGGGCTCAGTAAGTCCCTTGTTTTTTGCTTCAAGCAAAACCTTTGAAAATGCTTTACCCCCTTCCGAAAACTGGTTGAAAATATAGCTTAGCGAGCCACTGAATACCCCCCTGATCCGTTTGATGTTTTCTCCTGACAGATGCAATAGTTTCAATGTATCGATCAAGGGCAAACCCGCACCCACATTGGTTTCATAATAATAAGTGCTCAATTGGGTTTATCTTATTGCTTTTTTATCTCTGGTTAGGACCGAAGGCTGAAGCCTGGTTAGAG
>JARRQC010000202.1:0-2160 GCA_037382165.1 bacterium
CCCGTTTACGCCCGGGTCATCCCCCCGCGTTATGATCTGGACTCACTCCGGCAGGCAGCAGTAGACGTGGCCTCTGAAGCCGATATCGTGCTCTTCTTTGGCGGTCTGAATAAAAACCATCACCAGGACTGCGAAGGAGGCGACAGGCTGCAATACGGGCTGCCTTTCGGCCAGGATGAGCTCATCGATGCGCTGATAAAAGCAAACCCCAACCTGGGTGTCATCCTTGTGAGTGGCAATGCCGTTGAGATGCCCTGGCTGGATGATAGTAAAGGGATCATACAGGCCTGGTACCTCGGCAGTGAAGCCGGCCATGCCATCGCTGATGTGGTCAGCGGGGATGTGAATCCATCAGGTAAACTGCCTTTCACCTTTCCGGTCAGACTGCAAGACAACGCGGCCCATCATTTCGGGGAGCTTTCCTACCCGGGCGACAGCATTACCCAGTATTACAAGGAAGGCATTTTGGTCGGATACCGCTGGCATGACACCAAAAAGATCAAGCCCCTATTTGCCTTCGGCCATGGCCTTTCCTATACTGATTTTGAGATCGATGAAATCAAAACGGACAAAAAGAAATATAAATCGGGTGATAAGATCAATATCTCCTGCCGGGTTACCAATACAGGCAACCGGGAAGGGGCCGAAGTGGTACAGGTTTATGTAGGAAAGCCAAAATCGAAGGTTGAACGGGCTGTAAAGGAATTGAAGGCTTTTCAGAAAACAACACTTGAAGAAGGTGCTTCCGCAATGGTGGAACTGACCATTGATTCCGACGACCTGGCCTTTTACGATGAATCGATTTCCGGATGGAACCTCGAAAAGGGAGATTATGTCCTTTTTGTAGGCCATGCATCGGACGATATTTCAGACAAGGTGAAAATTACCATCGAGTAGGAAGAGAGAAATAGTTATTGGATATTTATTTCATAAAAGATCATTCTCAAAAGTATATGTGGGAATGAAAGAGCTTGTCTTTCATTGATCGTTATTATTGCTTTAACTAATCTGTTAGCAGAAATTTATGAACTGCCTACACTCCCCTATCCATATGACCACTTACCGGAAACTCTCCGGCATGCAGATCATCCCTTATCGGATCATAAGCCGGATATTCATGATGATACTCATCATCCCATGCTTTCTTTCCAGCCTTGCAGCACAGGAAAACAACTCCCGACCGGATTCGATAAACACTTCTTTGACGATACACGGAAGCGTTGCAGATAAAAAGACCGGAACACCCCTGCCCTATGCCAACATCTATGCCCTGAAATCGGGGAAAGGTGTAATCAGCAATGAGAAGGGGCAATTTACAATGGATATAGGCGACCTTGCCGACAGCGACTCTATCCGTTTCCAGTATATCGGCTATAAAACGATGCATATTACTGCTGTACAGTTGGCTCACAATGCTGAAGTCCTCATGGAAGAAGAGATCATCAACCTGAGCGAGACCATCGTTTACGGAAGCATGCCCGATATCGTATCCATCGTGAAGAATGTGCTCAAGTACAAGGATTCCAACTATGTTCAGATCACAAACAGGCAGCAGGTGTTCATCAGGGACAGGGATATGGCGGATCTGGAACAATTTGTGATCAATTTCAGGAAAAGCTCCATCGAGCAGCTGGACCGAGAAGTGATCGAGGGAATGGAACAACGATTCCCGAAATACATGACCTCCTACAACGATTTCCTGGGCAATATTTACTTCAGTGCCAATTCAGCGGATTCCATCCGGATGAAGGTGGATCCTGTAAGGGCGGTTTCGTTAAAGCAGGAGGACATGGAGGTCTTTGAACAGATGAATACCATCTTTGAATCGCTCGTGGAAAACACGGGAGAGGATGAATACTGGAAGGTAAGGAGTGGAATCTTTGGCGAAAAACTGGATCTGGACGAAGACACCACAAGCCGTGAAACGGACTCCCTGAAGGATTTTCGCACAAATGTGGACCTGTACAGGGGCAAGATAGGCTATCAACGAAAATTCTCCACTTTCGGCAATGAGGACGATTGGGAATTCCTGTACAAGACCGGAAGGTACAATTATACCCTGATTGGAGGAACACGGGTTAACGGCGAGGAGGTTTACATCATCGATTTTAACCCCCGCGGCAATGGCAGGTATGAAGGCAGGATGTTCATCGCCGCGGA
>JARRQC010000202.1:2204-6959 GCA_037382165.1 bacterium
AAAAAAAGCGGGAAAGGTGGCTGTTTGACAAATCGCTGAAAGAGCTGAAGATCGGTATTGAAATGAGGGTGAACACCCAACAGTCCATCGAATACCTGGTCCTCGATCAAAAAGACATAAGCGCAGAGCAGTTTCATGCGTTCAGCCAGCCTGAAAAAATGGAGATCATCTACGTCGACCAGTTTGATGAAAACCTGTGGCGTGGCTACAGCATCATTGAGCCTACCGAGCAGATGCGGGAATACCGGAAGCAGGAGGTGAATTTCCTGGAACAATAGACCGGGCGATCAGGTCCCTTGACGGTTTTGTCTATGAGCCTTTGCTGGTGGGTTTTTAGCTTGCAGATATTAATTTCTAAATTGAATTACTTTTCTTCTTAGGTTGGCAATTTCTAATAAAAATGAAGAATTCATTATTACTTCTATTTCTTTTCTGTTCGTTTTTTAGTGTTGCGCAGCATAATATTGAGGCAATAATTAAAGACGCCCTATCAAAGGAACCTTTGGGTTTTTGCAATGTAATGATGAAAGGTAATAATTCAGGGACCATTTCTAATGCTGATGGTATCTTCAGAATGAGTGTAAACCATGATGACACTCTAATTTTTTCATATTTAGGTTATAAGACAAAAAGTAAAGCAGCCGGTAATCTCCTGAAAAGCCCGTTAATATTACTTGAAAGAACTGATATTGTTTTGGATGAAGTTGAAGTTCATGCAGACAATTCTTTTCTGTATGATATCGTGGCAAAGTGCAGGAAGAAATCAATAAAAAACAAACTTCAATATATTTCTAAAGTATACTTTGGACTTGAAACCGAATCAACAATAGTTTCTGTTGAATACCCAAAAAGAGACTCCGTATTGGCAATCCAGGACGATCAGGCATTAAAACCAAAATTTGTAGAGCAACTGGAATGTTTTTATAATGCCCATATGGATGGCAATCATGTTTCGAAACTGCAGTTTAAAAATGGCAGAACTGCACTGGCCGCAGATGAGAATTACTTTTTATCACTCAATACCTCAAAAGCTGTCTGCCTTATTGATCTTCTGAAGCAACAGGAATTTACCCCTTCAATTCCATTACAATTTGGCAGAAGAAATTTAGAGAAACGTTTCCATATTACATTGATTGCATTTGATGGTAATATCTACCATTTTAAGTTTTTACCAAAGAAAGAGAATAACACCTCATTCGCTGGAGAAATCTGGATTGAAGCAAAGACATTCAATCTGATGAAAATAAAGTTAAGTGCTAAAAATACTTCAAAACACCCATTTATTCCAGTCATCCCTTCGAGTGATGAAATCAGCAATGTCAATTTAGATTTTACCTATAACTATAAACTGCAAAACAACAAGAGTATACCAAATCATTTTCAGTTTTCGTATGAAATGATGTACGATAGCAAAAGGGATACAGCGATCGTTGATACAAATCTGTATAAGAATACCTTAAGAAATATATACACCGAAGGCATGCTTTATTTCTACGATTACTATAATCCATTTATTCTTCCGGTTTTTAATTATGTTGAGAATACAGATGACTATTACAAAATGTCATTCATCCCTTACAATGAGATTTTTTGGAAGGAAAATAAAGCGCTGGTTCTAACCTCACAACAAAAGGAGAACCTTAAAATAATTGAAGATAATGGTTATTTGATAAATTATAGAGAAGGTAATTATGGCGCTGAATTTCTTAAAGACCTGCCTGTCTTTAATAATAGTCCTTTTCGGGAATTTTACTATGTATTCTGGTCTGCAGATAAGAGGATAATCCCAAACAGTTCATCTGAACAATTTGAAACCTATCCAAATGACATTATAAACGCTGCCATAAAAAGTGATCTGTACAATTTAAAAGTGCAGTTACTGCTAGATATAACTAAAATTGACCATGAATTCATTTGTAAGTCCTATACCGTTTTTGACAATTATTACTCCTATTTTCATCTTCCGTTTGATTTCTCAGCAAATGCCATCTTCAACATTTTCTTTGACATTTGTGAAATTGAAAGAAGAGATATGCAGCATACACTTGATTCAAAACTTTATTCTAGAAATGAAATACAATCCATATACGACTCAGCATTACTGGAATTGGATAACAAAACAGCACAGTTTTTAAAAGAAATTGATTTAGGAGAAAACGAAAAAGAACTCAAAAAGTGGAACCAGTATGTCTATGATAACCTCGGCATTGATAACATTGAATTAATAAATAACACGTATAAGCACCAACAAAAAGAAACAGGTTACTAATTGTGTGTTTAAGCAATGCTTTATGGTTTATTTTAAATTCACGACTAAGGTTGTGCACCAAACAAAATGAAAATATTCATACCACTCATTATAATAATTTCATGTATTCGCTGTTCGCCTGAAAATACAGAAAGATATGTAGAAATCAATGATACACAATTCCATTATAAAGAATATGGAAATGGCAAACCCACAGTAATATTCGAAAATGGAATGGCTACTCCGATGGATACATGGAAAAACATTCCGGATGCTATTTCCAGGAAAACAAATGTTTTTTCCTACGATAGAGCTGGAATTGGAAAATCTGACACAACTTCAACAGAACGGACAATCCCAAATATGGTAATTGAACTAAAACAAATACTTAAAAAAGAGAAAATAGATCCCCCTTATATTTATGTTGCTCATTCCATGGGTAGCTATTTAGCAAGATATTATGCTGTACATTATCCTGATGAAATCAGTGCGCTGCTTTTTGTTGACCCATCGCCAGATAAATTATATGATCAATATACCGAACAGGAATACAGAGAATTTAAAGATTTAGGCGATCAATCATTTGCTAATTCAAACACCGGAGCCAAACGTGAATGGGAAAGCTATTTGAATAATAGGAAATATGTTCAAAACACCTCAATCTCAGACAGCATTCCAATAGTTATTATTTCTGCAACTCAATGGGATTTTTATACCTTCCATAGCGAAATGATGAACAATAATAAAAATTCAAAACACATTAAAATAGAGGGTTCTCATGACATACATCAAGAAAAGCCCGAACTGATCACCGAATTGATTAAAGAATTATTAGAAATAACTAAATAAATCGATTGTACAAAATCGGCTAACAATATATGCCTTGAAAAATGCACGGATGAATAATCAGAAGTACTTGAACAATAATGAATCAACCAGCGTCCCTACTCACTGCCACAAGGATTTTTCGGAAAGGATGATGCCTTTTTCATTTATCTAAGTCAGCTTTATCTGACATGTACAGGTCTATCCGGGAATGGGATCTATCCACCGGCCTGCTGCTGCATAACCTTGGAGAGATGATCCATCAACTGATCATGCTCATGCTGCGGACTAAAGTCCAGTAAACGGGTATCTTCATCTACGATCGCGTTGTGAGGAGCCGGCGCAGAATAGACTTCGCCACTTCTGTAAATTTCCTCTGTCCCGTCTGCATAAATAAACCGGAATGCACCTTCGAATATGTATCCATAATGCGGACATGGACACATATCACCCGGCAAACCTTTTAATAGCCCGGTAAAATCCGTTCCTTTTTTGAACTCATGGTAACTTACCACGAATTCGCCAAAACCATTAAGTACACGCATGATGTTTCCATCTCCATCACTGATCACCGGAATTTCTTCTTTCTTGATCTTCATACTTTCTCCCTTTTAGTTAAATTATTGATAAACAATGGTATATAAAATTATTAACTGTAAAGGTATCCTTATTAAAAGCGTAAACAACTAATTAACAAATATTTAACAAAATGACAGAATCACAATCATTGGATTCTTAATAGGGGCTATCCGGATAAAAACAATATTTCTTAAGAACCTTCAGAAACTGCAGTATCCTAACATAAAGTACCTTTCGGATCAATACCAAGTGATAACCTGCTTAAATGAGCACAGCAAAATCGTGTGACAGAACGTTGAACTTTGATCGTTCCCGCTATTTCAGTCTGATCTTCGTAATGGTTGTTCTGAGCTCTTGTAATATGCAGCAGACAGCCCTGGAAATAATTCAAACAACCATAGGAACGATTGATACTATAGAGACAATTTACTACAAACAAGACCTGCAAAGGACGGACCCCCGAAATATAAATGATACAATTTTCAGATATCGTGAGATGTATTTTGAAAGATTACTTTCTGATTCTATTGTTGGTGTGAAAGGACACTGGTACATGTACGCGGGTGACAAGGAAAAAGTGGTTTATGAGGATATTTACAATGGCAACAGATTGATTCGAAAAAATAATCAGGAAAAGATCGCATTGATCTATGATTTAAACGAGTATCCGGAGTTTAAAAGGGAACGTTTTTGGGGCCATTATACGCTCTATGGAATGCAATATGAATTCCAATATGTCCTTACCCATTCGCCATCATACACAATTGAAAGATCAAATGATACGATTATCGATAACCAACACTGTTTTCAAATTGAGATAGCAACAGAAAATAAAATATCCATGCCAGGATTCGCTACCCGACTTGAGGATAAAAAAGGAAGTATTTCGAGAACCTTATACTTTATTGACAAAAAAACATACTATCCAATAGGAAGGAAACATGAAAGCTATTCGATTGACAATCCCGGACAAAAAGTATTCATTGACCAGAAATACTATGAGATCAAATACAATCTAAACATCAAAGAGGATGAAACGTTTAATACATCAGAGGAGTCATTGAAAGGATATGAACTGAAAAAGATGAAACCTGAATAAACGG
>JARRQC010000203.1:0-4746 GCA_037382165.1 bacterium
GCCGGGAAATCCCAGACATCTTGATTGCCCCAGGTATTGTGCAGATAGCCCGTTGACTCCATGGGGTGAAATTGCCTGATAATGCCAATGTTTTTCTGATGAGTCCATCCCGCCATATAAAAGGAGGTGTCCGTGTCCCATTTCAGACCAAAACATTGACTTGTGATAAACGGTACCTCATCCGTTTGTATCGATTCCAGCATCGAATTCAACATCCGGTATGTTGACCCGGCAAAGAAGCCGACACTCCAAAATGCCGTATCTCCCAAAGGTTGAATTTGATAACTTTCGAAGTTCTCAAGATGGTTAAATTTGAGACTGTCAAAAGATGTATTTAAAATAAAAACGAATGACCTGACAATTGGAGCAAAATCTGAATAAAGACTTCCAATTATTGATATTCTATTGCTATCTATGTGTCTGCCCAAACCACCGAATCGACGGTTACTATCCAAAGTATATGTAGCTGAATCAAGATTTTCAAGCTGGTATGACAATCTTCTAAGTTCTAACTTTACATTCACTTTCGCTTCTGAAGTATCACAAGTTTTACCGGCAATAATTATCGAACCTGCCGTATCCTGCATGATCGAAAATATTTCATAAGTGCGGTTTGGAATTTCAACTAACCTCTCTTCAATCAATTTGCCATGAGGATTTACCTTTAAAACCAATCCAACATGTTTGTCAGAACCAGGATGCGCGGAGTATCCAACTAGATAATAAAATCCATCTTCCGTTTGAAGGACATCCTTTAAACAATCGTCATCTGAAGTGGAATATTCAAATTCAAAAGTCTGGCTTTGCAGTATAACAGCATTTGATAGGAATACGATAACCAGATAATAGATGAAATATTTTTTGAAAATCATAATTGAGGGTTTATTATCCAGAGTTTTTTTAGAAAATCTCTGGAGGTACAATATTAATTTGACGGTGGGACTTGATTTTTTAAACCATAACTAATGAGGTAATTATGGAAATAAGTAATATCATTTAAACTGAATTCATCCTCTATCTGGATAGATATGAAATCTTTCCCGAATGGTCGAGCACCCTCCCCATCGGCTAAGAAAATACCACCAATGTCATTAGATGGATCGTTATAATCATAAATGATCCAATCTGCCGCCTCTAAATAAAATGTGAGGGTATCATTATCCATACAAAAGTCACCATTCTGATAAACACTAAATACTCGAGGCAATTGTGGAGGCTCATAGTAAACACAGTTATAAAAATTTACTTCAAATGTTTCAATGTCTGTGAAGAAATATTGCTCACCTGTTTGCAAATACGGATTGTTTAATCGTTTTGATAATTCGTTGGAACCATCTGAGACACCATATTCTGTACTATCGCATTTTCCTGGAGGTGGATACCCAAAAATTTCGAAAATATCGCCCCAAATCCAGTCATCGTCTTCATCGAATGGTTCGTATTGGGAAGCAAGGTCCAGTCCGAAACCATTTGTCAGTGTCAGGTAGGCATAACCGGCATCCGTCGAATCCAGGGCCACATCACACATCACGATGATCTTCACCGTATTGACCAGCTGCTGAAATTGGATGAGCAGGGTATCTTCCATCTGGTCATACACCGTTGCCACATCCAATAGCGATGCATATTGGCCGGCATCAACATCGAGGATGTATGACGATGCACGGGTAATAAAAAAAGCGGAGGCCGAATCGGGATCGGCATAGTCATAGTTCAACCCTGCTTCCATATTCCAAATGGCGGAGTCAAGGCTGATTGACCCGCCGGACTTCAGCCTGTTGTCCATTGCGTACTTAAAATCCGCGATCAACCCGGCTACTTTTTGGCTTCTGGTGGTCATTTCACTTTCCGGTTCCTGGTTTATGCCGGGAACAAGCTTCTGCTTGTTACATGAGATAGTTAACAGGATTGTTGCTGATAAAACCATCGTGTGAAGAATTCTATTCATTTCGATAATTGTGTTTGTATAGGTATCAATAATGTTTAACCGGCCTTAGAAATGCTTTTCCCTCCTGCACCGGCCGGCGCCATGCAGGAGGGAGTCGCTATGAAGCGGTTGCATGAGCCGGAAGAAAGGGTGTCGGGCAACAGTTTGGTTAATGCAATTTCTTCCACCGGATGAGAAAGGGTGTATTTCATGCCGGCAATGTACACCCTCCGTTGATGCTGCACAAGGGTATAAAACCGTAATATTGATATTACGGAAAACCGGTATATCATTTCTTAACCCGGATGATGACGGATGTCGTGACCGGCTGAAAGGCAGGAGATAACCTCCTTGACAAAGTAAACAGGACCAGCAATCCGGTGCTACAGGGTGATGTTCTGCTTTTTCGCTTCGCGGATAAAACCGCTCAGATTTTTCACGCCAAATTTCCGGTATACATTGGAACAGTGTTTATCCACCGTATCTATCGAAATGTTTAACATTTCCGCCACTTCTCTGCGTTGTTTCCCGCTGATCAGCAAGGTCATCACCTGGTTTTCCCTACGGGTGAGGAAACGACTGCCGGAGGAACTTTGCAAATGGACGAAAAAAGGCGGCAGGTTGGGACCCAAAATGCGCTGGCCTTCGAGTACGGCATGGATGGTGCTGACAAGCTGCTCCTTTCCGGCAAGTTTTGAGATGATCGCATCCGCACCATTTACCCACACTTTGTAGAGGATTTCCGGATCGGTTTCGCCGGTCAGGACAATTACTTTCTTTTCAGGGAACCTGCTTTTCGCCTCGATACAAAAATCAAGGCCGCTCTCACCGGGAAGTTTCAGGTCAAGCAGGATGATGGTAGCAGCCGACACTTGCAGCTTCTCCCTGGCTTCCGCGACAGCGTTTGCCGATCCCCCGACAAATATGTTGTCCGTCTCCGGATTGAAAATCTCTGTCACCCCCCTGATAAATACCGGGTGGTCATCCACGATAAATAGTTCTGTTCCCTGCATCACTTCCTTTTGTGAATTTCAATCAATATGGCTGTACCCTGTCCGGGTCCCGAATCAATGCTGATCTCCCCATCAAGGTAGTTAACCCGCTGGTAAATGTTTTTCAACCCGATACCTTCGAAATCAACCTCGGGGTCAAATCCTGCTCCGTCATCCTCGACACTGCAGCTTATCGTATCTTCATCCTCCAGGAGCTGCACCTTGATCTCCTTCGCATGGGCATGTTTGATGGCATTGTTCAACAGTTCATAGACGATGAAGAAAAGGTGGGATTCATACTGCCCGCCCAGCCGGTGATTCAACGTGGTGTAGAACCTGATCGGCAGGTTGTGGTCCTGCTGAAGCGAGCGGATGAACTGTTCCAGGGCCACCGCCAACCCCCTGCTTTCAAGCTGGGATGGAAGCATTTGATGCGACATCTCGCGGATGTTCACATCGATATCCGCGATGGACCCGGAGACTTTTTCATAGCCATCCCTGTTGTTGAAAAAATGGTCAACCAGCAATTTCAACGCACCAACCTTCGGGGCGATGCCATCGTGCAGGTTCATCGCCAGCCGTTTTCTTTCCGAGTCCTGCCCTTTGATCATCGCATGGGCTACTTCCAGCTTTTTCTCCTGGTCCAGGTTTGTCAAACGGACTTTTCGTACAGATGATTGTTGCCGGAAAAACAAGAACAGGAACGTCGCGACCAGGAGAAGCAGCAACGCCATGGCCAAATACAGGTAAACCCGCTGCAATTGATTGTTTTGGCGAGTAATCTCCTGTTCCTTCTTCCCGGTCTCAAACACCACGGAAAGCAACTGGGATCTTTCAATTTGCCGGGCTTCCCTGGACTGGTTTTTCAGTTTCACCGATTTCCGGTACGTAAGCAGCGCCCGGGAAGAGTCCCCAACAGCAACATAACAATCGCTGTAGGAATCAAGTACTGATGCTTCCAGGTCAATATTGTCCAGGTTCCTGGAAATTTGAAGGGCTTCGTCAAGTACCCGGAAAGCACTGTCAAAATTATCTTCCGCCATCAGCAGGTAAGCAAAGTTATTATACAGGTTGGCGGTGATGTCGTAAAACCCTGCTTCCGATGATATAGCAAGGGCCTTCAGGTAGGTTCCTTTGGCCAGTGTTGATCTTCCTGTCGACCTGTACAACAAGGCCAGGTTATTTAGCAGGATGACTTGCTTATAGTTGCTCGAATCGTTTTCAAGGCTCCGGGAAGCGAGCTGCAGGTACCTGGAAACGGAATCTGCCTGCTGAAAAGTGCTGGACATCAGCATCAGGCTTTTAAAGGCGTTGGATGGGTTTTCCGTTGAGATCTCCTCGTGATAGGCTTCCATCAAATAGTTTCGACAAAGTATCATGTCACCCATGTAATAGTAGGCCAGGCCGATATAATAATCCAGTTCAGATTCAAAAGTTCTGAAATTATTGTCATACATCTGTTCCTTTGCTTCAATCAGAAGTTCCAGGCCTTCTGCATGCAGCCCTGAATTCAGCAAAACAAGGCCTTTGTACATCAATATCTCGATTTGCCGGTTAAGCAGGCGGTTGGCCGCCGCCATGCTGTCTGCTGCCAGGCACTGCCTCAGTGCACTGCTGAATTTACCTTGTTTTATTCCCGTTTTGATCAAAAGGACAAGCACATCGATCCGGAGGTTGACATCCTGGGTCTGCCGGGCTTCGAGGTAAGCCAGATTCCCGTACTTCATAGCAGAATCTGAATTGATATCCTGAAAATCCAGAGCCCGTTGAAAATGGTTTACGTCCTGCGCCGATGTGTTCAGCGCGATCAGCAGACAGAGGAGCAAA
>JARRQC010000204.1:0-6593 GCA_037382165.1 bacterium
TAGGCATCTTTGGCCCTGACCTTGAAAAAATACTCTTCCAGGGCTTCGTTGGAATCCATACCGATCATGATCCCGTCCTTATGACTACGCTCCCGGAGTTTCTTTGTTTTCGGTTTATATATCTTTGCCCAGTAGTTCGGGGCCATCAGGAAAGGCATGTTCGCGTAATTCAGCGAGATGAAATCAGGGATCTTCGACAGGTCATTCATCAAGCTGGTTGTACCGGCCCTGGCCAGTCCTGAGACGATAACAAAGTCGGTCCTTGTTGTTAGATTTTCCCTTTTCAGCTTCCTGGATTCCAACCGGAAGAGTTTGTAGCTCAAGTTGTAATGATTCAGTGCCAGCCTGTGCAGCAACTGCGACAACTCCGAATAACCCGAACGGTTCTTTTTGTTTACAGGCAGCAAAAAGGGTATGGTGGCTCCCAAAGAGATGGACAAAATAGCATAGAAGGAGGAAAAATCCATATCCCGCAAAGGTGTTCCGGATAGTAAGCCATAGAAGACCACCGGGATACTCCCGATGGCAAAGGCGGCTATAATTAAGAGCAGCATCCTGATCAACGAAAGGACCAATTTACCGTTCCTTTGCTGAACCAGTTTCAGTTTTTCTTCTTCATCAGCGTCATCCATAAAGGCATCGACCATGGCAACGCTGTCCAGTGCGAGCGTATAAAAAATCATCCTGAAGGCACGGAAAAGGAAAGCGATCAGAAAAAAGCTGAAAAACAGTACAAGGTAAAACACCATTATTGCTTTTTCCTCTTTTTGATAAAGCTCCTGATCTTCATCCAGAAAATATACCCAAACGAAAACAAGACAATACCTCCGATAACAAATATCAGGATAATCGTTCCGATACCCAGTCCGGGTCCAATGTATAACAGCATATCAATTATAATTTTTGATGATCCTGGTCCAGTTTGGCAAGTGATGATGCCCCTTATGCTGCGACCGGAACACATTCTTATATATCACCTGGTTATCCCTGATGATCCATATCAGTCCGGGATTCTGCTCTTCCACGAGATAGGTTGAAGGATCCACGAATTCCATGAGTCCTTCCGTACCGGTAAATATATCGTTGGCCCTGAAAACGGAATCATCCATGACCGATACGCTATCATTGTAAAAATCATAACGGACGATGTTCGAATAAAATTCTCCTGCCATCACCATCCTGCTTGAATCTTTTGGCGGCGGTTTCGAATCAAAGGACCAGACCGTGTAGAAGTTGTTGTTGAACAGTACCAGGGTAGTATCATTTAAAAAGTCAACATCATGCTGACTGACAAAGGGTCCTTCGATCATATTCAACACCTTATGTGTCGATGGCCTGTAATGCATGATAAAGGAGGGGTTTCGAGCGCTGATGAACAGATCTCCCTCCCGGTAATATTTTGTTGTTTTTAGCGCCGGTACCACATCATTGATATGGATCGGGTCTCTTTTGTTTCCGGATTTTAAGAGATAATTGGTAAGGTTGTTTTCCATCAATATCCTGGTCATGGACTTATGGAAAAGTATCCTTCCGGTAGCAGCATCGATCTTCGTGATGGTATTATCCTTGAAGAAAACGCTCCTCCCGCTGAGTTTGTAGAGCCCGGTGGAATAAAACCACGGTTCATCCGAACACAGCCAGATATCGCCCTTGCTGTCCAGTTCGATAGAATGATGCCCCCAGATGCTGTCCTGTTTCCAGATCACATTACCGAGCGAGTCAATCCTTCGCAATCCACGGTCTGTAAAGGAATACACCAGGTTTTTATCGGGAAGTAGCAAGGGGTTGAAAATCCTGTCGTAATCCTTGTAGGGATTCCTGATGCTCCATTTGTAAAGTATCGAATCATTGAAAAGATTCAAAAGTGCAACAGTGCGTGAATCACCGGTATCTGAGTAGGTTGTCAAAACGACAAAATCATCGTTGAGCCGGTTAATGGCTTTAAAATCCTTCGGTGTGGGGATGAATGTTTTGGGCAGGGTTTCGACCTCTTCAACAGATTGTGTAAAAAGGTCGGGAAAAGAGTACATGAATTTCACCGGCTCATTCAAAAACCCAAAATCCTTGTCCCCTTTTGAGATATGGAAGACCATCCAGCCGAACAGGGAAAGGATAAATAAGAAAATGACTGTGAGCGATATGGTTTTAAGTACCTTATTCATGCCTGTATTCGAGCTGTCGAAATGATTGGCGCGGCAAAAGTAAGGATTTATTCCTGTCAGCAAGGTCTTAATATATCCTGTGTGCACATTGTGACAGTGTGAAATCAGCAACCCAAACAGTAAGGCTGGCGAGGCAATTGTCCGTCCTGAATAATTATGCCTTCGAAGGCTGAAAAAGCAGATTCCCGGGAATAACATTTCAGGGAATAGAGGATAAGTCCGCTGGTACCCGTATATTTTGTTGGATAATTCAAATTGATCTGTATAAAGATCAACAGGATTTATCAGGCTATGTCGAACGAATGCCGCCTTCCCAGCTCAGTTTATTGCCGGTCAAATGGGTTTTGTATGTTTTGGTAAGATTATATTTGAAGAAATAATCGTCCCATGCAAAAATTTGTTGTCTATATCGCTGCCTCTATCGACGGATTTATCGCCCGGCAAGACGGTGCCGTGGATTGGCTCGATGATCTGCCGAATCCCAACCGGATTGATCATGGGTATGCCGGGTTCTATGCGCGAATAGATGTCGTAGTGATGGGAAGGAAGACCTATGAAGAGATCCTTGGCTTTGACGTGCCATGGCCCTATCCGGACTGCAAAACCTTTGTCATCACCTCACAATCAGCTTATGAACCCACTACACCAAACACAGAAACCATTTATACCCTGAATGAAAAAAAGGAACTGAGACCCTTTTACAACCGATTAACCATGCGTGAATCAATACATTGATGAAGAACCTGCCATTAGTCTTTCAATAAGTTGACAGATCCTTTTATCACCTTCCAGCCCAAAATATTATAACCGCAGGCAGAACTTCCACTTCAGGATTCATTTTATATGCGAAATGAAAAAAATAAACTGATTAATAGAGTTACCATTCATATTTATCGTAATATTGCAATATTACTAGAATACTATGGGAGTAACCAAAACAGACCTCTTTTCAGACGTTCAAAATGATATTGCCCTGGCGGCTAAGGCATTTGCCCATCCCGCGCGCGTTGCCATCATCCAGTGCCTGCTTGAAGCCAATGCCTGCATCAACGGTGACCTGGTCAGGGAGGTGGGCCTGGCACAGGCGACCATCAGCCAGCATCTGAGGGAATTAAAGGACATCGGCATCATTCAGGGAACGATTGAAGGTTCAAAGGTCAATTATTGCATCAATCCCCTGCGCTGGGCGGAGATAAAAGCACAATTCACTGCGTTGTTCGAACAATTCGGATCTTCTTCACCAAATGATTGTTGTTAGCACATCAAGTCAACCTATCCAAATATTCAATAATACAAAATCATGGACAAGGAAAACACATTAAAAGAGATCGTCAGGGAACGTTATACACGTATCGCCGAGCAGGGCAAAGCGGAGAATGCTGCCTCCTGTTGCGGGGACACTACACCTTCCAACAAGATATACAACATCATGATGGACGACTATACGGGGACCGAAGGATACCTGGAAGATGCCGACCTCGGGCTGGGTTGCGGACTGCCCACGCAATTCGCCAGGATCAGGTCGGGTGATACGGTCATTGACCTGGGCTCCGGAGCCGGGAACGACTGTTTTGTCGCCCGCCATGAAACAGGCCCCCAGGGTAAAGTGATCGGTATCGACTTTACACCTTCCATGATCAGGAAAGCCCGTATCAATGCGGAAAAACTGGGATACAACAACGTTGAATTCCGCGAGGGAGATATCGATGAGATGCCGGTCAGTGATGGTATTGCCGATGTTGTTGTCAGCAACTGTGTCCTCAACCTGGTCCCCGACAAGCGAAAAGTGATCCGTGAAATCTCCAGGGTATTGAAACCCGGCGGGCATTTCAGCATATCCGATATCGTGCTGGTCGGCAAACTTCCCGAAGCGCTGAAGCAGGATGCAGAGATGTATGCGGGCTGCGTGGCGGGTGCCATTCAGAAGACAGAATACCTGAAATACATAGAAGATGCCGGCTTTCAACACATCACCCTTCAGAAGGAAAAGCCGATCACCCTTCCTGTTGACCTCCTGGAAAAATACCTTTCCCATCAGGAAGCCAAAGAATTTAACCACAATGAAACGGGTATCTTCAGTATCACGGTATACGCCGAAAAACCGGGAGTGAAGAAAGAAAAAATGAAGGTGAACCTATCGGAACTGCAACTCAAGGATGACTGCTGTTCACCGGGCAAGAAATGTTGTTGAATAGTGCTTTTGAAGATTTTCTCCAATTGACCGCACATGTATCCAACAATAAGCTTCATTTCACAATCCGATTTTTTCCCCTTCAGGAAACTCCGCTCGTCCGAACTCTAACTTGAGCGGAACCGTTCGAAAACGGTCCGACGCAAGTGATCAAGTCGCACACAATAAAATCAAGGTTAAGAATAATGATTAAAACAGGCAATCCCACTTTAATGAAGGTCCTGGGTGTAGCAATCATGCTTTTGCTAACAAACTTCATTTTCGGAGATAATTCAGTCCAGAAGATAACCAGGGATATCATGCTCTCTGACAAAGCAGATCCCGGTAAAAATTCATCGGCAACCTTGGATAATCAGGAGATAAGGTTTGCCGGCGCACATATCCCGTTGGAGCTTCCTATGGATGATAAGCCTTCGGTTGGACTTCATCCCAAGTCCACTTATCCGGATGATGATCGGAAAGCAGCCACTGGTGCCGCACAAAATCAAAATACCGGCGATAAGACAGATACTGCCCTGATCAGCGCAGCCAGGGAGATTATGAACAAGGCGGGTACCTGCACCCTGATCACACTGGACGCAGAGGGTCTTCCGGATGCGAGGGTGATGGACCCGTTCTACCCGGAAGAGGATCTGACTGTTTGGTTCGGAACCAATCCCAGAAGTAGAAAGGTTAACCAAATCACACAGAACCCGAATGTTACCCTATTTTACTTTGACAGGGAAACTGCAGGATATGTGGTGATCCACGGCATAGCCCGGTTGGTGAATGATCCGGACGAAAAGAAAAATCGATGGAAAGAAGCCTGGGAGGACTTCTATCCCGACCGTGATGAGGATTATTTACTGATACAAGTATCACCTGAATGGATGGAGATCCTGAGCGAGGCGAAAGGTATTACCGGTGACCCGGTTACCTGGCAGGTACCTGTGGTTAACTTTAAGAAAAAATAAAGTCGGAAAAAGACCCTGTCGAACTGCGAATTCGTCCGAATATGGTACATTTATAAATTCACCTTACCCTATCAACCTCTTTTGCAAAAAACCTTCGTTTATGTTAAGATTCTTACGAAAGATCAAGCAAAAACTGATCGCTGAAAAAAGGTTCAGCAACTACCTGCTCTATGCCGTTGGAGAGATTATTCTCGTGGTCATCGGCATACTCATCGCCCTGGCCATCAACAACAGTAATCAGAACAGGCTGTTGAGACAGAAGGAACAGACCTACCTGGCAGGATTAAAGAATGAGTTTGAGATCAGCAGGTTCAAACTGCAGGAGCTGATCGCTGTCAACAGGCAGAGTTTTGAGGGAGCGAAAATGATTGTCGAATTTATTTCAGATGAAAGCATGGTGCCCGGCGAGAAGCAGTTCTCCGAATTGCTGTTCAACTCCTTCGCCTCGGATGTAGCCTTTAACCCTAACAATTCACTTTTAAACGAGATGATTAATTCAGGCAGCCTGAAAGACATTTCCAACCCGGAACTGAGAATTCAGCTGACGAACTGGGTCTCAACGCTGGAAGATATTGCCAAGCAGGAAATCGAACAAAACAATCAACGGGAAAAAGTGGTAGAGACTTTCCGAACACAAGAGAACAGTCTCAGGACCATTTTGGACCTGGCCGGCGTTTCAGAAAACGAGCTCGGGTTGCCACAAAGGAAAGAACATATCAGTAACCTGAAACTGTTGCGATCTGTAGAATTTGAAAATAGCCTGCTGCTGTTCATGCTGTCAAGCCAGGCGACCGAAAAGTCGCACTACCTTCCCCTGCTGCAAGACCTGGAAGGCATACTGGAGTTGATCAACAAGGAAATCAGGTAATGTAAAAACGCTATATACGGAATCTCTAACAGGATCAATTAATGGATAGAAAAATCAAATGGGGCATTATCGGGCTGGGCAGGATCGCCCATACCTTTGCGGAAGACCTGATGCTGTCTCACCGCTCCACCCTTCATGGTGTGGCTTCCAGAAACGATGACAGGGCAAAGGAATTTGCTTTGCAATACGGGGTGCCACTCCATTTCGGATCTTACGAAGCCCTGGCCAGGCATCCCGAAATCGATGTCATTTATATCGCCACACCCCATCCCCTTCACCTGGAAAACACCCTCATGAGCCTTGAATACGGCAAGCATGTCCTCTGTGAGAAACCGATGGGCATGGATTTGTCCGAAGTGCAAACCATGATCCGGGAAGCCCGCAGCAGGAAGCTTTTCCTGATGGAAGCGATATGGACA
>JARRQC010000204.1:6629-11361 GCA_037382165.1 bacterium
CGGAAGATTGTTTAATAAAGAACTGGGAGGCGGATCCTTGCTCGATATCGGCATCTACCCCATTTACCTGAGCCATCTTGTACTTGGCCAACCCGAGAGAATACAGGCCACAGCAAGGATGTCGACTACAGGGGTGGATAGTTCCTGCGCCATGTTGTTTGACTATGCGCAGGGCGCAAAGGCTACCCTGGAATCCACTTTTGAAGCGAACACACCGCTCGAAGCCTATATCTATGGCTCCGATGGCTATATCAAATTGCACCCTCATTTTTACCATACAAAAAAGATAACGCTTTGCCGGTATGATGGTAAAAACGAAGTTTTTGATATCGGATACCGGGGAAATGGATACCTGTACGAAATTGAAGAGGTTGAACAGTGCCTGTCAGTAAAGCGTCAGCAAAGTGAAAAGCTATCACCGGACACCAGCCTGCAAATCATAAGGACCATAGACCGGGTAAAGGAAAAGATTGGTCTGAGCTATCGTTGAACTGTTCTTCTTTCAGAACCTGACCCTCACGAGATTTTTTCCCTGTCATCATACCAGTATCCTTCCTCAAAAGTCTTTTCCGAAGGAACGCCCTTCCGCAGCACCCGAATGACCATGTAAACCAGCAGGAAATTTCCTCCAATGAATAAGCTTATCGGCACATAATCAGGGATACTTCCGATAAATGGCGTAATCGCATAAATAAAAAGATAGGCGGTGGTGAATAATACGATAAATCTGATGGGCTTCATTAGATTCTGCTTTTACTTATAATAACATCCTCAAGATCAATTTGTTCAATCCAATCACTTCCCCTGACAAACTGCATCCGACAGATGCCTCCCTGATAGGAATAGCGGACATACAGACATTATGACAATCTATTCGGGAAAGGAGAAATAACCACACGATGAAAGTACATTTTAGACAACTCAGGGATGAGCTTTTCACTGAATAATGTCCGAAGATCACCGATCAATAGAGAATAATCTCTATCATTGTAAAAAACATAAACCTATGAGTCCTGTCATACGAAACATACTGGCCGTCATCCTGGGCATCGTGCTGGGTGGCGCATTGAATATGGGAATCATTACCATCAGCGATTTTATCATCCCCTTGCCGGAAGGCGTCGATGCCACCAGCATGGAAAGTTTGATAAATTCCATGCATCTCTACGAACCCAAACATTTCATTATGCCCTTCCTCGCCCATGCGCTGGGCACTTTGGTGGGCGCTTTTATCGCCGCATTGATCGCAGCTTCGCGAAAGATGACCATCGCACTCATCATCGGCGCTTTCTTCCTGCTGGGAGGCATCCTCAACATCCTCATGCTCCCCTCACCGGTCTGGTTCACCCTGCTGGATCTCATCGTAGCTTATTTTCCCATGGCATGGCTTGGTGGTTTACTCGGGATCACTGTGTACCGAAAACCGCCAGGTTTCGAATAATCCAGGCCGGTCCGGATCATTTTATTAGTATCTCTGCATCCATTATAAAAGACGGTATCTCTATTTATTATCTGCTGGTTTTCCGTCTGCGAAATCAATTCAGCAAACGGTTGAAAATAAATGTTTCGAACCTGCCATCAGCCAGGTCCCATGCGGGTTGCCGGACAGGAAAGATAAGCGGCACATTGTGATTGACAAGTTTGTGGAATACCCAGGTCAACACCTCCGATTGAACGAATTGTTATATTTTCGCCGCCTGATGAACAAGCGCGAAGCAGAGCTTTTTAGGTATCAACAGGACAGGGCTACGGTTCCGGTCCAGGGGATCGGGTAACGTTAACATGGCCACCCTTTTCCTCGCAAGTTGGCACCAAGGCGGATTAAAATCCCTCAATAGATGATCAGCATCCAGCGATTAAATATGGACAATTCATGGCGTATCGATTTTGATGGCACACCTTTTATTGTGGATCCCTGGCTGCTGGGAAAAGAAGTGGATTTCTTTTCCTGGTTCAATACCCAGTGGCACCGGACCAAACCGGTTTCACCGCGGGAGGTGCCCCCTTTTGAATTCGTGCTGATCACCCAGAAATACCCGGATCACTTTCATAAGGAAACCCTCTCACAACTCAGGCCGGAAAAGGTCATCATTCCAAACAGCCTGATCAGATCCTGTCGCAAGCTGCTGCCCGGAGCGGATACATTGATCTTCAATGAAGGGCTTCAAAAAGTCTTCGGAACGGATCTGAATATTCATTTCCTTTCCACCTCACGCAGAATTGATCCCATTTACGATGCGCTGATCGTTGAGAATGGCCGCCGGTCATTATTCCTGGCCAGTCATGGTTTCACACCAAACGCTGCACAAAAAGCACTGGTAAAGGCGCTGCCTCCTGTTGAACTGCTGATCACGCCGCTCAACCTCTACCGTTTGCCGGCATTACTTGGCGGAGATGTCTCTCCCGGCATGGAAAGCGTCAGAAAACTCGTCAACGATATTAATCCTTCCCGTGTCGTAGCCACCCATGATGAGGACAAGCATGCCCGGGGGCTGGTATCACGCTTTGCCCGCGTCACCCGTGCCCCTTCACCGGAAGAACTTTCGGATCCGGGCCTGCTGGGCAACAGATACCTTCATGTTCCCGATTACAGGCCGGTAAGGATCAGCGTATCGGATCTTAATATAAGTCCTTCAACCAGTGAGTAATTTTTTCAGCGCATGAAAAACAATTGTCATTCTTAACGGTTATGTTTGCTTACCCTTGAAACACGATCATTTTTACAGATGGAACGATTAGTTACTTCAAATTTAAAACTGGGCATCATCGCCGGCGGGCAACTCGGTAAAATGCTGATCCAGGAAGCCAGCAAATGGGACGTCATCAGTTATGTGATGGACAGCGAAAAAGAATGCCCTGCAGCCAGTGTTGCTTCCCATTACATCAATGGAGACAGGCTGAATTATGAAGATGTCTGCAGCTTCGGTAAAATGGTAGATGTACTTACTTATGAGATTGAAAGTGTAAACACAAAGGCACTCAAAAAGTTAAAGGAAGAAGGAGTCAAGGTAAAACCTGATCCGGAGGTGCTGGAACTTATCCAGGATAAAGGATTGCAAAAGCAATTCTACGAGCAGCATGCCATTCCAACCTCCCCTTTCACGCTTTTCCAGGGCAAAGAAGAGATTCTGCGGGCGGTTTCCTCAAAATCACTCCGCTTCCCATTTGTTCAGAAGATCCGGAAAGGAGGGTATGACGGACAGGGTGTAGCTATTATCGAAACCGAGAAAGACCTTGGCAAATTGCTGGAAGGCGAATCACTCGTTGAGGAAAAAGTGCCCATTGCAAAAGAAATTTCAGTGATAGTGGCCCGCAACGAACAAGGTGAGGTTCGATCATTTCCGGTGGTGGAAATGGTCTTTGATAAACAGGCCAACCTCGTGGAAAGGCTGACCTGTCCGGCAAATATCAGTGAAGAACAGGAAGAGCGCGCCCAGTCCATCGCTTTAAAGCTTGTCAATTCACTGGAAATGTCGGGACTGCTGGCGGTGGAGTTCTTCATCGACAAACGGGGGGATGTGATCGTCAACGAGATTTCACCCCGTCCGCACAACAGTGGTCATCATTCCTTTGAAAGTGTGATCACCTCGCAGTTCGAACAACATTTGAGGGGTATCATGAACCTTCCGCTGGGAAGTACCCAACTGAAGATGCCTGCAGTGATGATCAACCTGCTGGGAGAGCCGGGCTATGAGGGAAAGGTCAAATATGAAGGACTTACCGAAAGCATGGCGATCGAAGGAGTCAAGATACACCTCTATGGCAAGAAGATCACCAAGCCATTCCGAAAAATGGGGCATGTGACCGTGCTTTCGGAATCGCTGGAAGAGGCTGTCGGGAAAGCGGAAAAAGTGAAAAATCTGATAAAGGTCAAAGCATGAAAAACGCAAAGGTAAGCATCGTAATGGGCTCTGATTCAGACCTTCCTGTCATGAAGGATGCAGCTGAAATACTGGATTCCTTCGGTATTCCGTATGAGATAGATATTGTATCGGCACACCGCACCCCCGAGAAACTATTTTCATTTGCTGCCGAAGCCCATCAGCGGCGTATTGACGTAATCATCGCGGGTGCCGGGGGTGCCGCCCACCTTCCGGGAATGCTCGCCGCCATATCTCCATTGCCGGTCATCGGTGTACCGATCAAATCGAGTAATTCCATCGACGGATGGGATTCGGTACTTTCCATCCTGCAAATGCCTAACGGTGTACCGGTAGCTACGGTAGCATTGAACGGGGCCAAAAATGCCGGAATCCTGGCAGCACAGATCCTGTCCGCGGCGAGCGAAGAGATCAGGAAAAAGCTGGTCGACTACAAAAAGTCGCTCAGGGCACAGGTCGAAGAGAAATCAAAAAAGATGCAAAAATAAGACCTGGTTTTCCCGGTTCCCTCATGCAGACATTTCAGGATTATTTGTAAATTAACGGCAACAAAAAGATCTGCTGCACCGCCTTTACGAACGAGGTGACCAGTACTTTCCTGACCATGCCGAGAACAATTATATCCTTTCTGCTTTTGTTTATCCTGACCTTACACGGAAGGTCTCAGCAGATAGAACTCAAGGACAATTTTTTCTATATCGATGGCGACAAGTTCTTTGTCAGGGGTATCGGCTATGAAGCCGGTGCACGCCCCGGGGAACTGCCCTGGGAAAGGACATTCAACCCCGGCCAGCTGCATTTTGATATCCAGCGGATACTTTCAGGCGGCTTCAACACAATCCGAACATGGG
>JARRQC010000204.1:11413-11938 GCA_037382165.1 bacterium
GACCTGGAACTGCTCGAGGGGTATGACATAAAGATCATCATGGGCATCTGGATCGATCCCCACGGTGATTTCGCCGACCCGGTATTCGTGAACGAGGCAAAGAACATCGTGAACGATGTACTTGATTATTCAGCGAATTACGGCAACATCATCGCCTACCTCATCATGAACGAGCCGCTGCCTGAAACCGTGTTCGCAGCCGGGTACGACGAAACGGCAGATCTATGGAACGGGCTGATCGACATCATCCATGAGCGGCATCCCGGAAGGCCTGTCAGCATCGCCAACACCTCCAACGGCACCTATATCGATCCCGGCATTTTCGACTTCAGCGCTTTCAACGTGTACATATATAACCCGGTGACTGTAAATTACCTGCACGGATATCGGGATTATGCCGCCTACCTGCGCAAGCGGGACACATCAGACCATCCCCTGGTCTATACCGAATACGGGCTTTCGGTATCCCCTTCAGGTCCTGGCAACTGGGGATATGGCGGAAATTCACTTACAGAACAAACGGAA
>JARRQC010000205.1:0-6904 GCA_037382165.1 bacterium
CCGCTGATACCATTAAAGAATACCGCATTAGAAAATACAAGCCTATTCTTGAATATGGCGGGTGGGGGATCCGGTTCGGGTTGGGTCGCAAAGGCAAGGCTTATAATGTGAAGGGCAATACGGGTTTGCAACTTGTATTCAAGGACGATAAACATCTGCTGATCGGCACCCAGAGAAGTGATGCACTTTACAGGGCAATGAAGAAAATGATGAAAGGGGGAAAGGATGCCTAAGAAAAAACCATTTGTTCTGAGACTTCAGCCTCAAATGATGGAAGCCCTTGAGCGATGGGCCAATGATGAGTTCCGCAGCATCAACGGACAAATAGAATACCTACTTAGCGAGGCGCTGAAAAAATCGGGAAGAATGAAAAAAAGTAAATAGTTAGTTTTCCGTTCCCCTTGCCTCGACGGAATGTTTATAATCGAGGGCTGCCTTGACAAATCCTACAAACAATGGGTGAGGCCTTTTCACATTGCTTTTATATTCAGGATGAAACTGAACCCCTACAAACCAGGGATGGCCCTTTAATTCTATGATCTCAACAAGGTCCTTTTCCGGGTTGATGCCCGCCAGCTTCATACCTGCCGATTCGAAAGCCTCGCGGTAATCGTTATTGAATTCATAGCGGTGGCGGTGACGTTCACTGATCATTTCCTGCCCATAGAGGGAAAAGGCGATCGATTCCCTGTCAAGGATACAGTTATAAGCTCCCAGGCGCATCGTTCCCCCAAGGTTCTTGACCTTTTTTTGTTCTTCCATGATATCGATGACGGGATGCGGCGTTTTCTTTTTAATTTCAGTGGTATGGGCCCCATTGAGCCCGAGTACGTTTCTGGCGAATTCGATCGTTGCACATTGCATCCCGAGGCAGATACCCAGGAATGGGATCTTCTTTTCACGGGCTACCTGTATGGCGTGGATCTTCCCTTCAACACCCCTTCCGCCGAATCCGGGTGCAACCAGGATACCATGAAGGCCGGCCAGTCTTTTGGCGGCATTTTTAGGGGTGAGGCTTTCAGAATGTATTGTTTTGATATTGACCTTGCACTGGTTGGATGAGCCACCGTGGATAAACGATTCCAGTATCGACTTATAGGCATCTTTCAGTTCTACATATTTCCCGATCAGACCGATGGTTACCTCGTCGGTGGGATTTTTAAGGCGGGAAAGGAATCTTTCCCAGTTTGTCAGATCGAGGATTTTGGGTACCGGTGTCCTCGAATGATTCAGCACGGCAATATCCAGCTTTTCATCCCGCATCAGCAGGGGAACATCATAGATCGTCTCGGCGTCTATCGATTCGATGACCCTGTCTTCCGTAACATTGCAGAAAAGCGCAATTTTCTTTTTGATGCCTTCCGTAAGTTCATCGCCAGCTGCACGAAGGAAGGGGATAAGGGTGAGGTGGACTACTGTGCAATCCGGGCCAAGTTCCCATTTCATCAGCATGACCGTTTCAATAAAGGGAAACGACTCAATATCACCTACTGTACCTCCGATTTCCGTGATCACGAAATCATAATCCCCTGTCTCTCCCAGTGCTTTGATACTATGCATGATCTCGTCAGTGATATGGGGAATGACCTGAACCGTTGTGCCCAGGTACTTCCCTTTCCTTTCTTTTTCGATCACACTCTGGTAAATCCGGCCGGTAGTAACATTGTTGGCCTGGGAAGTGGGGGTAGCTGAAAATCGTTCATAATGCCCCAGGTCAAGGTCCGTTTCGGCACCGTCTTCTGTTACATAACATTCCCCATGTTCATAAGGGTTCAGCGTTCCGGGATCGACATTGATATAGGGATCCAGCTTTTGTATGGTCACGGAAAAACCTCTTCCTTGTAACAGTTTTGCCAGGGAAGCTGAAATAATGCCTTTCCCGAGTGATGAAGAAACACCTCCGGTCACAAAGATGTATTTTGCTTTCTTATTCATCAGAAAATTTCAGTTTTGGATCGGTTTGCGCACAAAATAACAACAATTAACCACTTTCAGCAAAAATGATTATCAATACTTTTTAACAGGGGATTTACAGAACCAAATCCCCTTGTGAAGTCAATTTAGCTCCTGACTAATAATAAGTGGGGCGTTTTTTTCCTGCCATGCTTTTAGCTACCCTGATCACTTGCAGGGCATAACCAAACTCATTGTCATACCATACATAGACAACAATACTTTTCTTGTCCTGTGAGACCTGGGTGGCCATACTGTCAAACACTGCAGTTGCCGGTTCACTGACAAAATCGGATGAAACGGCTTCGTTGGAAGTAGAGTATCTGATCTGGGCTACCAGATCACCTTCCAGGGAGGCTTTTCGCATCAGTTCATTCACCGGTATTTCTTGTGATAATTATCCAGCAGGTTCTGGTCATTGGTATAGGAGTGAACCGTTTCGATATGTCCTTTTTCGATGCCTAGATTTTCCTCGAGTACGGAGAGTACAGGCACTGCCGCATTGGTGGTACAGCTTGCAGCTGAGTATACTGTCTCTTTTTTCCAGTCTATATTGTTTTCGTTTACCCCAAAAACAACATTCGGAATGTCCCCATTGCCTGGGGCGGTGAGCAACACTTTAGAGATACCCTTGTTTTTAAGATGCCTTGACAGCCCGTCGCGGTCACGCCAGATACCTGTATTATCGATCAGAATGGCATTTTTGATCCCGTATTCGGTATAATCAATGTCTTCCGGGTTATTGGCTGATAGCATGAGTACATTGTGACCATTTATATAAATATGTTTGTCATCCAAATCCTCAATAGCTACCCCCCGGAACGGACCATGCACAGAATCGTGGCGAAAGAGACTGGCCCGCTTGGTGATCTGCACATCATCATTGCCACGGGTAACGATAGCGCGCACACGAAGTTGCTTCCCGTTTCCCTGAATGATAAGCTCCCTGGCGAGTAACCTGCCGATACGGCCAAAGCCATACAGCACGACATCTGTAGGTTCTCCATAGTTGGTTTTCTGCCCGATCAGGTGTTTCAGTTTATGCCTGACAAAATCGTCCGTGTCCACATAATTTTTAAATTCTTCTGTCCACTCCCTGTTCAGACGACCAATATCCAGTTTGGATGGTGGCAGGTCAGAATGCAATATCGATTTGGCGATCATCAGGGAATCTTTAATGTGCAGTGGCTTTTGGATGATATTTTCCACATAGGAATGCCAGTAAAGGATGAGGCTGGCACTCCGGTCGATCAGCTGGTTCCGGTAGAGCACCAGCTCAATGGATTTGTTGTAAAACAATCTGGAAAGTACACTTACGAATTCGTTGGCAAGCATTTCCTGTTCCGCCCAGTTATCCATGGACTTTTCATAATTGCCATTGATTTTTTTGCCAATTTCCATTATTTTTCGGTTATGATTTTTGATGAAGTTTTGTTGGCCACAAATGTAGAATAAAAAAAGGCAGCTTTCAGATAAAAACTGCCTCAAAATCCTTATTTAAAACGATTGCAGACTATTGTCCCAGGTAGGCCTTCAGCAACCTGCTCCGGGAGGTATGCCGAAGCCTTCTGATCGCCTTTTCCTTGATCTGACGGACACGCTCCCGCGTGAGGTCAAATTTAGCACCGATCTCTTCCAGTGTGAGCCCGTGATTCATACCGATACCATAGTACAGGTTAATGACATCCCTTTCCTTTTCACTGAGTGTGGCCAGTGAACGCTGTATCTCCCTCCCGAGGGATTCCATCATCAGGTCCTCATCGGTTTGCTGGCTGTCAGTAGGGACAAATACATCCAGGAATTTAGTGTCTTCATCGGCTGCAATAGGTGCATCCATGGAAACGTACCTGGTGGCGATCTTCATCGCACTGTCGATCTTATGGTTTGGAACTTCCATTTCGTCCGCGATTTCCGCTTTGGATGGCGGGCGTTCATATTTTTGTTCGAGTTTGGAAGAAACCTTCTTGATCTTATTCAATGAACCAACCTGGTTGAGGGGTAGTCTGACAATCCTTGACTGTTCGGCAAGGGCCTGAAGAATGGACTGCCTGATCCACCAAACGGCATAGGAGATAAATTTGAATCCCCTGGTTTCGTCGAAACGTTGTGCCGCTTTGATAAGCCCGACATTTCCTTCGTTGATAAGATCAGGGAGGCTGAGCCCCTGGTTCTGATACTGTTTGGCTACCGAGACAACAAACCGTAAATTCGCCTTGGTGAGTTTTTCCAGTGCCAACCGGTCTCCGGCCTTAATCCGTCGTGCGAGTTCCACCTCCTCTTCCGCAGTGATCAGATCCTCCTTTCCAATCTCCTGGAGGTATTTGTCGAGTGAAGCCGTATTCCGGTTGGTAATCGATTTGGTTATTTTAAGTTGTCTCATGAGTAAAGGTTAAATTCAGAAATGAAAAAAGGGCATGCAATTTATTTAAAACTATTCTTAATTGCAAATTTTTACAGCATAAATTCATAGGAAACACGCGTTCCGTTGGGATAAATACCGCGCAAGCTGACATAATTTCTTCGGGAACTCTGCATCGCTTCGTTCAGGGAGCCCTCTGAATTCACAGGCACGCCATTCACATCTGTGATAATGAATCCCTTAGATATACCGCCCTGGCGGAGTATCCCATTTTCGATATCCACGATTTTCAAACCACTGCTTAACCCCAGTTTATTCAACTCCGAGCTGGACGCCCGCTGAAAGGAGGCACCCAATGTTTCGTTATAAAATTCATCCGATGACCGGACCAGGGCAGTGGTTTGATTTTGATTTTTTAAGGTAACCGCATAGGTTTGATAGTTATTATCCCGGTTGATCCTGACTTGAACTACATCTCCCGGATTGTGCTGGGCTACGGTACCCATCAGTTCCGAAACGCTGTTGATCTCTGCGTCGTCAATGGCGAGGATGACATCCCCCTGCTGTAGCCCGGCATCATCAGCACCGCTGTTGGCTACGACGCTGGCAACATAAATTCCTTCAATCTTCTGCAGACCGATCTCATTAGCAAAATCCGCATCGATATCCTGGATCTGTACACCAATGTAAGCACGTTGAATCTCACCGTAGCGCATAAGGTCTTCCACCACTTTTCCTACAATATTGACAGGTATCGCAAAAGAATATCCTTCATACACGCCCGTATGGGAAGCAATTGCGGCGTTAATACCGACAAGGTCCCCATTGATGTTGACCAGCGCCCCGCCACTGTTGCCACGGTTTACAGCTGCATCGGTCTGAATAAAGGACTCAATGGAAGATTGTGCGCCAAGAATTCTGATGTTTCTGGCTTTTGCACTAACGATACCTGCGGTGACCGTCGAGGTAAGGTTGAACGGATTGCCTACAGCCAGCACCCATTCACCCACTTTTAATTCATCAGAGTCACCATAGGTCAGGTAGGTTAGATCCTCCCCGTCCACTTTGATGAGCGCCAGGTCCGTGGTGGGGTCAGTCCCGACGATCTGCGCGATCAATTCACGTTTGTCATTGAAAGTGACAGTGATCCTGTCGGCGCCTTCTACGACATGATTATTGGTCACGATATAACCGTCCGGGGAAATGATCACTCCCGAACCGAAGGCAACAAAAGTGTTGCTTCGGTAGGGATTGCCAAAAATGCCGCCGAAGAAATTATCATAGGAGGAAGTTTTTGCACGCATCTCGGTTTTTATATGTACCACCGCATTGACTGTCTTTTCGGCTGCGGTGGAAAAATCCACGCCTTGTGGTACACCGTAAGCGGTCCGGTGAACAGGAGGAGTCGCATATTCTTCGTATATCTCGTTGGTGCTATTTGGCGGATTCTTTGTTTTTTCGGCAGATTGCTGAAAAATGACCCAGGCAAATACCAGTATGATCGTTGAGGCTATTGCCCCTCCCGCAAAACTTTTTACAAATGTTTTCATTTTAAACAAGGTTTAATGTTAAACGAAACTGCTTTATTTTTGTTCTCAAAAAACGGGTGAAAAGGCGAATGATTTCCGAAGGCGGGTTAAAAAGTGTTAATTTCCACTTTGCCATGACCGGAAAAATCTTTTCACCCATTCAATTAATGGATAGATCGTTAAAAATAGTGCCAATGTCGCCTCATTGCTTGAAATTTAATACTTTTTAACATGCTGCTGGCATTTTCCAAATTTCAGGGTAATGGCAATGATTTTGTCATTCTGGACAACCGTAAAAAGGATATCGTTTTGACCCCGGACAGCATCAGGTATTTGTGCGACCGACATATTGGCATAGGAGCGGACGGGCTGATCCTTTTGGAAAACTGGTCAGCGGGGGATTACGAGATGTTGTATTTCAATGCTGACGGCCATTTGGCCAGCATGTGTGGCAATGGCGCCAGGTGTCTGGCGGCTTATGCCCGGATGTTAGGTATTGCAGCAGAAAAGATGGATTTCAAAGCTTATGATGGACGCCACCGGGCGGTCATCAATAAAGTGATCAGGGACAGAAAGAAATACGATGTTTCGGTCACGATGGGTGACGTTACTGATTTCGAAAAGGAGGGAAAGTTCTACTTTCTGGACACCGGCTCACCGCATTATGTAGAATTCGTTGACAAAGTTGCCGAGATCGACGTAGCGGGTGAGGGCAGGAAAACAAGGTATTCGGAACGCTTCGCACCAGAAGGTACCAATGTGAATTTTGTGGAAGTCTCCGGTGACAGGATTTTTGTGCGTACGTATGAAAGGGGTGTCGAGGATGAGACCCTTTCCTGTGGCACTGGGGTGACTGCATCAGCCATCGCTTCTTATCTGCATACGGGTAGGAAAGGGTTTCAGATTCATACGACCGGAGGAGAATTCAGGGTAGATTTCAAAGTGCAGGATGAAACCTTTACCTCGGTATGGCTAAGCGGACCTGCGGAGATGACCTTTGAGGGAAAACAGATAAAGAGAAAGAGCACAAATAGACCATAGAGAAAAAACCACACACCGTGAC
>JARRQC010000206.1:0-4720 GCA_037382165.1 bacterium
CTTTTCTATACCCTGGCAGTTTTTGTCTTCCTTTATTACATGCTGAGTGTCCTGAACCTGGATACCCCATTTATTGATTTTATGGAAGAGTTCCTGACCAGGGAACGGAATATCGGTAAGGTCGTCTATACCTGGGGGAATGTTTTTGTCTTTTTTATTGTCCTCTGGCTGTCGACGCTTGTGGCCGGCTTTATAAGGGCAGTGCTGGAAGATGATGTGTTCAGCAGGGTAAAAATGGAAAAAGGCTTGCCGCATACCATCGCCATGCTGGTTAAATACAGCCTGGTCACACTTGGTGTCATGCTTGCCGTTTCCGCGATTGGCATTCCACTGGACAGCCTGACCGTCATCCTCGGCGCGTTCGGTGTAGGTATCGGCTTTGGGCTTCAGAACATATTCAACAACCTGGTCTCTGGCCTTATCCTGTTGTTTGAAAGACCTATCAAGATCAATGATACCATTGAAGTGGGTGCCTTACTGGGCAATGTCAGGTCCATCGGGATCAGGGCAAGTAATGTGAGGACTTTTGACGGCGCAGAGATCATTGTGCCGAACGGGAATCTGATCTCCAATGAAGTGGTCAACTGGACACTTTCCGATCAGAAACGCCGCATTGAGGTGATCGTCGGTGTCTCTTACAAATCCGATCCGCACCAGGCACATGATGTCTTGCTCAATGTCTTGAAAAAGCACAAGGATATCATCAACGATCCCGAACCGGTGGTCCTTTTCAATGAACTCGGCGACAGCTCTCTAAATTTCAGGCTGTTGTTCTGGACCTTTCATTTTGACCAGTGGCTGCGTATCCGCAGTGAGGTCATTTTCCAGGCTTTCGATGACCTGAAAGAAGCAGGCATTGAGATTCCCTTCCCGCAAAGGGATCTTCATGTCAGATCGATAGATACGAATGTTGAATTTAGAACTGTTGGTCAATCTGCTGTCAAGAAGGAAAGTGCCAGGCCAAATAAAAATACTGAACCTACAGAAAGGGATGAATCTCCTTCCAAGACCTGAGGTCCTGATAGGCTGCAAAATGGGTTTGGGAGGATAACAGTGCTGATTAATTGGAAATCTCATATTTAATTTACTTATTTTTGGTGCACAAACTAAATCTTGATATTATTATGAAAACTTTTTATCCTCGATTTTTTTATTCAATTTTACTTTCCCTGCTTTCCCTGGCCGGAACCTCCCAGAATGACTCTGTCGTATTTACCAATGGCAACTATGTGGTTGGTGAAATAAAATCATTGAAACAAGGGATCATGCAAATTGAAACCGATTACAGTGACGATGATTTCACTGTTGACTGGGAGATGATCAGATATGTAAAGAGCGAACAGATATACCTGATCGTCACTTCAGAAGGAGAACGCTACAATGGAGCAATAGAATCGTCTGCCTCAGAAGAAGGCAGGGTGATTGTTCATGATATGGATAAGGGTGATGTAACTGTTCCGCTTGTCGATATTGTAAGTTTTAAAACAGTAGATCAGGATTTCATCAGCCGGCTTAGTTTGCTGATGTCAATTGGTTATACGTTGACCAAAGCGAACAATAGCCGACAATTCAGTGCCCGTGTGGATGTGGGTTATTTATCCAATACATTCGCTTTTGATGCTTTCTTCGGCATGGTACAGAGTTTCCAGGAGGAACAGCAGGATTCTATTATTATAAAGATTGGGACAAAAAGGACAGAGGGAGGAGCAAGCCTGAAATTTTTCTTTTACCGCGACTGGTTTGCTACGGTCAGCACCAATCTGCTGCAAAGTTCAGAACAGCAACTGGACCTTCGGGCTGTTACCAGAGCGGGTATCGGTAATTACATCGTCAACAACCAGCAAATGTATTTTGTGATCAGCGGAGGTGCAGCATGGAACTACGAGGCGTATGATATCTACGAAACAGATTCGGTTACCCAAATTTCAACCAAGGTGGAACCCAGGAGTAGCGCTGAGGCATTCCTCGGACTGGAATACAACATATTCGATATCGGGGACCTGGATCTCAAAACCAGCTTGTATGGCTATCCAAGCCTTACAGAAAGTGGCCGTTTCAGAACTGATTTCAGCTTTGATATTCGTTATGAGTTTGCCTTTGACCTGTTCTTCGGCATCGGTTTCACCCTCAATTATGACAGCAAACCGCCCGAAGGCGCTTCCCCTTCGGACTATGTGCTGCAGACTACGCTGGGATGGGAACTCTAATATTGCTATCCGCTCTTAATTAAAACCTTTTTGCTCTTCTAAGAATCCAACTGGAGGGTCGATACTATTAAAATGCTCATAAAAGAATGAATAGCTATAAATGGATACTGTCTTTATTGTTGTTACTTCATTTCCCCTTGTACCATGCAAGTGCCCAGGACGCAGGTGAGGATTTTAATACCTGGACTGTAAAGGGGCGGGATTTTCTCGGACTCAATTTCAGTGTCGCCCATCAGGAAGGCACCAATGTCAACAGGCTGGTAACGAATTACACTGACCTGTATTCCCTGGATTGGGCTGTCCGCATGTATGGAGGCCACTTTATCAAAGACAATATGACACTCGGAGTGTTGTTCGAATGGGACCAGAAGACTGAAGACAGGACTTATGAGCAGGATGGAAAAACCATACAGACACATCTTTTTTCACGCACATTCCTTGCCGGCCCTACATTCCGTTCTTATCTGCCGCTCAGCAAAAACAACAGGGTGGGCATTTTCAATGAAGCCAATTTGTTGTTCGGTTATGGAAAATCAGTTGAACAATCTGATGATGGCAGCGAGATCAGCAGGGGCATATCAAATTCCTATAACTTGCGGTTGGGACTCACGCCGGGTATCAATTTTTTTATTTCCCAGGGATGGGCCTTTGAATTGTCGCTTGCCCTTTTGGGACTGGAAACCCAAGTCACCACCTCCGACGTTGATGGTGTCGAATCGAGGGTCACGAGTAATGATGTTAATTTTTCCGTCAATATCCTGTCGCTGAAACTGGGGGTCACCAAATACTTTTAAAGATGAAACGATTGCAGCATTTTCTGCTTGTGATACTTCTTCTACAGGTGACCACCGCCTGCCTGAAGGACGATCATTTTGGTCAATCACCTTACAATACCTTATATTCTTTTGAACTGGAAGATCAGATCGGGGAGGCATCCATTGACCAGGTCACCTGTATCGTTCAATGCAGCGTAGATTCTACGGCTGATGTTACCTCACTGGTACTGGTTGACTATCGGGTTTCAAATTATGCATCGCTCAATCCCGGCCCTGGGATTCCGCTTGATTTTACTGATACGGTTTTTTATACCGTGACGGCAGAGAATGGAAATACACGTGTTTATAAAGTTATCCTTTCTGAAGCGAAGCAAAATGAACAAGTTCGGAACTCCGGTTTTCAGGACTGGTATGATACCGGAAATGGCTATCTTGAAATTGGAACAGATGCTGATAACATCGTCTGGAGCACCGGCAATGCCGGGGCATCAATATCGGGAGTCATCCCTACCTACCCGGAGGTCATGGCTGAAAACGATACGGCCGCCATCATGGAAACCAAATCTGTAAGCATCGGCCCGCGCATCGCTGCGGGAAGCCTGTTTACCGGCATCTTTGAATTGAATATCCTCAATCCACCCAAATCCATTAAACCGGGAATTCCCTTTAGCAGCCGTCCCGCAGCCTTTAAAATCAGCATGAAATATCAACCCGGTGAAGAAAATAAAGACGGAGACGGCAACCCCCTGCCTTATGACGATATGGCGGATATCTATGTGCTGCTGGAAGTGCGGAACGGCGATGCTAAACAACGGCTGGCCACCGCATGGTACCGTTCATCCGATACGTATACCGACTGGCATGAACTGCAGGTTGATTTTATGTATGGTGAACTCGACGGCAGTTATCCTGACTTTATGAAGCCGGAAGATGGACAGTATGCAGACCCATCAGCCACCCCTACACATATTTCTGTAATTCTGTCCAGCTCAGCAGGTGGTGGTGAATTTGAGGGTGCCGTGGGAAGCCTTTTGTCAGTAAATGATTTCGAACTTATCTATTGACCTTTATCGTTCGCAGAACAAATACAGGCTGAAATCATTCTTATTCGTTGAGATTAAGTCATCAAGGATACAGAATGTCCTGCCTTTGGGTTTTAAATCCATTTCTTTCGCTTGAAATAAAATAACAAACCTACCGCAACCAGGATCATGACAACCCAAACCAGGAAATAACCCATCCGCCATTTCAGTTCCGGCATCACCTCGAAGTTCATCCCGTAAATTCCGGCGATAAAGGTCAGCGGGATGAAGATGGAAGCGAATATGGTGAGTACCTTCATCACTTCATTCATCTTGTTGCTAAGCTGGGAAAGATAGAGGTTGAGAAAATCGGTGATGGACTCCCGCTGTGTTTCCACCATTTCTCCAATTTGAATGACATGTTCGTAAACGTCCCTGAATAATTCTCTGGTTTCTTTGGATATGTGATTGCTGTCACTCCTGATTATTCCGGATACCGCTTCCCTGAGTGGTATAATTGACTTCTTGATACTTATAATATCCTTTTTGAGTCTGTAGATCTCTTCATGGAGGGACTCCTCTTTATTATTCAGGATCTTTTCTTCAAGTTCATCCATCTCCTCTGAAATTGATTCGGTAACCAGGAAATACTGGTCAACGATATTGTCCAGCAGACGGTAGAAGATAAAATCATTCTTTCGGTAACGTATATCAC
>JARRQC010000207.1:0-2342 GCA_037382165.1 bacterium
GATCGCAATGCACGAAGGTATACCTGAAGAGATATGTTTCACTGCTCATATCATCAAATGAGAGCTTTAAGCGATCGGTAGAACCCAGGCGGATCACTGGATTTGAAAGCTTGTCCCCAGTTCTGTACAACTGCACGGTTAATATATTGTCATCATAGACCAGGTCCTCATTTTTAATTTGCTGGGCATAGTTTGCGGTTTGCCATAATATACCAGCCAACAGGAGGAGAATTGCTTTCATATTTTCATGGGATATGTAAAAGCAAATATATCCTTTCTTCAATAATGTGATTCACAGAAGGGCAAGACAAGGTTGAACCATTCTGCCTGCAGGATGTTTTTTAAGGAAATGTTGGACGTTTTACCTATTTATTTAGATAGGTTACAAATACTGCAAAATTGATTGAAGTGTATATTAATTAGGCATATTTGTATAGTTTTGCACACGCAATTATACACATGAATCTATTTAGATATGTCAACTGTTTATTCGATTAAGAAAGGTCTCGATATCAGGTTGATAGGAGAGGCTGAAAAAACCATTGTTGACTTAAATGCCAGGAGATTTGCTGTCAAACCACCGGATTTCATTGGCTGTTTCCCAAAAATGTTAGTAAAGGAAGGTGATGCGGTCAAAGCCGGCACCCAGCTATTTTTCGATAAATATCGTGACAATATTAAATTTACTTCCCCGGTTAGCGGAAAGGTAGTGGAATTGCGTCGCGGTGCCAAGAGAAAGCTGCTGGAGGTGGTTGTTGAAAGTGACGGACTTTTCGAAGCCATAGATTTTGGCAAGGGTGATCCCGCAAAACTGAGCCGTGAAGAGTTGATTGCAAAAATGCTGGAAAGTGGTGTCTGGCCGGTAATCAGGCAGCGACCCTACAGTACCGTGGCTGATCCCGAAGACCAGCCCAAGGCGATCTTCGTTTCCGGTTTTGATACTGCGCCGTTGGCCCCGGATTTCGACCTTATCGTGCATGGATATGGCGAAGAATTTCAAACCGGGCTGGATGTGCTGGCGAAGTTGACCACAGGTAAGGTTCATCTTAATATCGATGCCAAAAACACGACATCAAAAGTATTTCTGAATTCCAGGAATGTACAGATCAACCAGTTTAGCGGACCCCATCCCGCGGGCAATGTAAGTGTACATGTCAATCGTATTGATCCGATCAACAAGGGTGAGATCATTTGGTATGTCGGACCACAGGAAGTACTGACCATAGGCAGGTTGTTTATGAGCGGTAAATTGGATGCGCAACGTGTTATTGCACTGGCCGGATCCGAGGTTTCCAAACCCAAGTATTACAAGACATACATCGGCGCCAGGATCACCAATATGATCAGTGGCAATCTGAAACAAAACCACAACCGGTATATCAGTGGTAATGTGTTGACCGGTGAGCGGATCGAGAAGGACGGATTTGTCCGTTTTTACGATTCCATGGTGACCGTGATCCCGGAGGGTGATTATTACGAGTTTATGGGATGGTTGAAACCGGGATTCAAGAAATTCAGCGTTTCGGGGACTTTCATCTCCAGGCTGATGCCTAAAAGAAAATATGTTTTGGATACCAATTTACATGGTGGTAAACGCGCACTGCTGATGACGGGTAAGTTTGAAAAGGTTTTTCCGTTCGACATTTACCCCATGCAATTGTTAAAAGCCATCATCGTGGAGGATATCGACCTGATGGAGAACCTGGGTATTTATGAAATAGATGAGGAGGATTTTGCACTTTGTGAAGTCATTGATACCTCTAAAACCAATATCCAGGAAACAGTCAGGAAGGGTCTCGACCTGATGCGCCAGGAAATGAGTTAATAAAAACAGAATTATACCAACCGCATGAAAGCGTTAAGGAATTTTTTAGACAAACAAAAACCACACTTCATCAAGGGAGGGAAGTTTGAAAAGTTTCACTCCATGTTTGACGCAGTGGAGACACGGCTGTTTGTACCCAACCGGGTAGCGCAGAGCGGCGCCCATATCCGCGATGCAGTTGACATGAAGCGGACCATGATCGTAGTGTTCATCGCCATGATGTTCCCATTGCTGTTTGGCATGTGGAATATCGGTTATCAGCATTACCTTTCGCTGGGAGAACATCAAGACCTCTGGACAAACTTCTTATACGGCTTACTCAAAATGCTGCCGTTGATCATTGTATCCTATGTAGTAGGATTGGGTATTGAGATCATTTTTGCCCAGATCAAAGGGCATGAAGTCGGAGAGGGATACTTTGTAACGGGCTTGCTCATCCCGCTGATCATTCCACCGGAAACCCCGCTGTGGCAGGTAGCCATCGCGGTAGCATTTGCCGTTATCTTCGGTAAGGAGG
>JARRQC010000207.1:2355-7066 GCA_037382165.1 bacterium
ATCGCTGAAAAAGCTGACGCCTATTCTGGAGCCACCCCGCTGGGTAACGCTTTGATCGGGAATTTTGATGCATTGCCGCCGGTTTCGGATATGTTCTTCGGATTCATTCCCGGTTCCAATGGTGAAACTTCAACCCTGATGATCCTCATCGGTGCGGTGATCCTGCTTGCCACCGGTGTGGGTAACTGGCGGATCATGCTTTCTGTTTTTGCAGGAGGCTACATTATGGGTCTGTTGTTCAACCTCTGGGGTGCCAATGAATACATGCAGCTTCCGCCGTATTATCACCTGATTATGGGTGGTTTTGCCTTCGGCGCGGTGTATATGGCAACCGACCCGGTTTCTGCTTCACAAACCCTCAAAGGAATGTGGATCTACGGATTTCTGATCGGTATGCTTGCGGTGCTGATCCGGGTATTTAACCCGGCCTATCCCGAAGGGGTTATGCTTGCCATATTGCTGATGAATGTCTTTGCTCCATTGATTGACCATTATGTGGTGGAAAGTAACATCAAGAAACGTTTGAAAAGATTAAAGGCTGTGGAAGCCAATTAAGTTTAAAAGTCAACATCATGTACAGTAACGCTTACATATTCAGATACGCCGGAATCATGGTGATCGTGGCCGCAGCGGTACTTTCCACTGCAGCCATGTTACTGCAACCTTTCCAGGAGAAAAATATGGCGATAGAAAAGATGGGCGAGATTATGGCTTCGGCAAAGATCGGTGACGTGAAAACCAGTGAGACCATCTCCCGTTTCAACGAGGTGGTTGTTGAATCCCTCGTGGTGGACCAGGATGGCAATGTCGTTGAGTCGGTCACCGAGGGGCATATGGAAGAAGCCAAAGCCTTCAGCATCGTACTGAAAGACCAGTTGTATAACAAGGCGAACAACCAGCCTTATGAACTTCCCATTTACGTGATCAAGACGAATGGTAAGAAGGTCTACGTGCTCCCGTTGCTGGGCAACGGACTTTGGGGAAATCTCTATGGCAATTTTGCTTTGGAAGAAGACTTCAATACCATCTATGGAGTCACTTTTTCACATGACAAGGAAACACCCGGATTGGGAGCCGAGATTGCTGAACAACCTTTCAAGGACCAGTTTGTTGGAAAAAAGATTTTCGACGAACAGGGTAATTTCACCTCTATCAAAGTGGTGAAAGGGGGCGCAGCCACCATGCCCGAGTCTCAGCAGATACATGGTGTGGACGCCATTTCGGGAGGAACCATCACCAGTGTCGGTGTTGATGAAATGATCAAAAATGTTTTGGAAGCTTACTTACCTTATATCAAAAAACATAGCGTGTAATGAGTGAACAGAAAAAAGAAAGGGAACCTTTGTTTTCCGCCAAAAATTTAAAGTTACTCAAGGAACCGTTGAATATGAGTAACCCGATTACCGTTCAGGTACTCGGAATCTGTTCAGCGCTTGCTGTAACCGCCAAACTGAAACCGGCCATTGTAATGACGCTGTCGGTCACCGTGGTGCTCGCGGTCTCCAATGTGGTGATCTCCTTATTGAGGAACAGCCTGCCACCCAGGATCAGGATTATCGTTCAACTGGTGGTTATCGCCTCCATGGTTATCCTGGTCGACCAGGTATTGAAAGCCTTTGTATACGATGTGAGCAAACAGCTTTCGGTGTTTGTGGGGCTCATCATCACCAACTGTATCATCATGGGCCGCCTGGAAGCTTTTGCGATGGGAAACAAACCCTGGCCCTCCTTCCTTGACGGTATCGGAAATGCACTGGGATATGGTGTCATTCTCATTATCGTAGCTTTCTTCAGGGAACTGCTTGGTTCGGGTACCCTGATGAATATCCATGTTATCCCACAGGGATTTTATGATTTCGGATACCAGAACAACGGGTTTATGATCCTGCCTCCTATGGCCCTTATTACGGTAGGGGTTATCATCTGGGTGCAGCGGTATAAGAACCGGGAACTTATCGAGGAAAATTAATTGTGATTCATTGATTCAAACACTGGAAAAATGCAAGAGATTTTTAACATATTCATCAAGTCGATATTTATTGACAACATGGTATTTGCCTATTTCTTTGGCATGTGCTCGTACCTTGCTGTCTCCCGGACCGTCAATACCTCTTTCGGACTGGGAATTGCTGTCGTATTTGTCCTCGGTGTAACCGTTCCGGTGAATTACCTGTTGAACGAGTTTATGCTTAAGCCGGGTGCATTGGCATGGTTTGATCCTGGTTTTGCAACCGTAGACCTCAGCTTCCTCAGTTTTATCCTGTTCATTGCGATCATCGCAAGTATGGTTCAGCTGGTAGAGATGGTCGTGGAAAAATTTTCCCCCACCTTGTATGCGTCATTGGGTATTTTCCTCCCGCTGATCGCAGTAAACTGTGCTATCCTGGGCGGATCACTTTTTATGCAACAGCGTAATTATCAGAACCTGGGAGAAGCCACGGCTTTCGGATTCGGATCAGGTATTGGCTTTTTCCTCGCCATCGTGGGTATTGCTGCCATTCGTGAAAAGATTCGTTATTCGGATGTGCCTCCAGCATTGCGCGGACTGGGCATCACCTTTATCATTACAGGCTTGATGGGAATCGCCTTTATGAGCTTTTTGGGAATTAAGTTGTAATTAAAATATATCAGTTGTAATGTACAATTTATTTGTTATAGGAACTGGAACGATCATCCTGACCAGCATCATTGTTTTCCTGGTGGTAGTATTGCTGTTGGTTTCCATCCTGTTGTATGCCAGGAAAAAACTTACACCACAGGGTGAGGTTACCATTACAATCAACGACGAAAAAGAGATAAAGACCAATCCTGGGTCCACACTGCTTTCCACCCTTGCCAATGAGAAAATCTTTATCCCTTCTGCATGTGGTGGTGGCGGAACCTGTGCCATGTGCCGGGTTCAGGTAATGGATGGCGGAGGTACGATCCTGCCAACGGAAAAACCTTACTTTACCAGAAAGGAACAAAATGACCACTGGCGCCTGGGTTGTCAGGTTAAGGTGCGTGAAGATCTCAAGATTCAGGTGCCGCCGGAAATTTTCGGTATCAAGAAATGGGAATGTGAAGTAATATCCAACCATAATGTGGCCACCTTTATCAAGGAATTCGTTGTAAAATTACCGGAAGGCGAGACACTGGATTTCCGCTCGGGTGGGTATATCCAGATCGATGTGCCTAAATGTGAGGTGGACTTTAAGGATATTGAAGTGGAAGAAGAATACCGCGATGAGTGGGATCAGTTCAATATGTGGGATCTGAAAATGAAGAATCCTGAACCGATCTTCAGGGCCTATTCAATGGCCAATCATCCGGCAGAAGGCAACATCATTATGTTGAATATCCGAATTGCCACACCACCCTGGGACAGGAAGAAGAATGCTTTCATGAATGTGAATCCTGGAATTTGTTCGTCTTATATTTTCTCCAGGAAACCGGGCGACAAGGTAACTATATCAGGACCTTACGGTGAATTTTTCATTAAGGATTCCGACCGTGAGATGATGTTTATCGGCGGTGGTGCCGGAATGGCCCCTATGCGTTCCCACATTTTTGACCTGTATGAAACCAAGAAGACCAAACGTAAATCAACATTTTGGTATGGCGGACGGTCCAAGCGTGAACTCTTCTATATGGAAGACTTTGAAAAGATAGAGCGTGAAAATTCCAATTTTAAATTTGAGGTGGCGCTTTCCGAACCCAAAGAAGAAGATAACTGGGATGGATATACTGGTTTTATCCACCAGGTCATCTATGATAATTACTTAAAAAACCACCCGGAACCGGAAGAGATCGAATATTACCTCTGCGGGCCGCCAATGATGAATGATGCGGTACAGAAGATGCTTGACGATCTGGGAGTACCGGAAGAAATGATCGCCTTCGACGACTTCGGAGGATAAAAAATCAAAAATCAGGGGGTGGTTTAAAAATCCACCCTTTTCTTTTTACCATGAGATTCATTGTCCTGATTGTAATAGCAAGCCTGGCAGCAGCCTGTGGCCAGATGAACGAACAACCGGTCAGGTTGCTTGGCCAGGCGCAGGGTACCTATTATTCTATCATTTACTATGATAAGGGTCAAAGGGATTTTCAATATGAGATCGATTCCATACTGAAGGATTTTGACCTTTCCGTTTCGCTTTGGGTGCCGCAATCTGTCCTTTCCCGTGTAAACGGTCGCGATACCTCAGTTCTGCTGGATAAATATTTCATGGACAATTTCAGGCTGTCGTATGAAGTGGCAGAAAAAACAGGGGGATCTTTTGATATGACTGTTGGGGCACTGGTAAGGGCCTGGGGTTTTGGTTTCGATGAAGAGAAAAAGGTAAGCGAAGAGATCGTAGACTCGATCATGACATTTACCGGATACAAAAAGGTTAGATTGGAAGGGAATCGCCTGAAAAAGGAGGATCCCAGAACTTCACTGGATTTCAATGCCATTGCACAGGGATATTCTGTCGACCTGCTCTGTGATTTCCTGGACAGTAAGGGTATTCACAGATACCTGATTGATATTGGCGGAGAAGTACGGGGAAAGGGCAGAAAAACAGGAGGGGTAAAGTGGAAGGTGGGTATCGAGCGGCCTGCAAAATCGGCCTCCGATCCCAGGGATATCCAGTCGGTGGTGGCCATTGAGGACAAGGCGCTTGCCACTTCAGGCAATTACCGCAAATTTTATGAGGAGAATGGAGTGCGTTATTCCCACACCATC
>JARRQC010000208.1:0-5212 GCA_037382165.1 bacterium
GCTTGAAGTTTCCTTCCATACGAAGTGCTTCATCTTCAGGATAGAACCATTTCCACTTTCCATGCGGAAGACTGTCTGAATCATAACGGTTGATCCTTTCCCGTTCCACAACATATCCCTTTTTGTAAGTGATCAGCTGGATGATATTTCCGTTTTCATCATATTCCCTGGCCAATCCTTCTTCCAGACCGGATGTGAAAGGAATTTTCATCTTCACTTTTTTACTCGGATAAAGCACATAGGAATACCCCTCCTTGATATCATCAACAAAGTTTTCCTTATTGATCTCCGCGCCCATATAGGTCAACCTTTATCCATTTATTTTGCCGTTCTTGTAATTGACTTCGAGGGTGATCTTCCCTTCCTCATCATAGAACTTCCACAGGCTGTCCACAACAAAATTCTTTCGGTTGCCCTCGGACTTCAGGTTTCCGTTCGGATGGTAATTCTTCCAGTATCCGTCTGGTTTTCCGTTGACCATATATCCTTCGCTGGCCAGGGTACCATCGTCATAATAGAACCGGTTATAGCCGTTGGGGTTAATTTTACCTTCCCCCTGACTGTAAAGTTCACCAGATACCCAGAACAATGTCAGGAGCAAGATAAAAAGTTGATATGTAGAATTTTTTTGATGCATCAGATCAATTTGATTTTTCCATGGTGTTGAGCTTCATGTACGGGCAATCGTTGCATGAACAGGTTTCATCAGATGGAACCACCAGGAATTCCTTTTCCGGAGAGGCCAGTTTCATCTGGTGCAGTATCCCAGTTTCCGTAGCAACGATGTATTTTTGGTGGGGATCCTGTTCCGTAAATTTAAGCATGCCGGTGGTTGATCCTATATAATCAGCAAGCTCCAGTACAGGCGCATTGCACTCGGGATGGGCAATCAATTTGGCATCCGGATTTTCTTCCTTCATCCGGATAATGGATTCCGTATTGAGAATATCATGTACTTCACAGGTACCATCCCATAAGACCATATTCCTGCCTGTGATCCGGTTGATATAGCCGCCCAGGTTCCTGTCCGGTGCGAAAATGATCTTCTGCTCCTTTGGAAAGGATTCAACGATTTGGACCGCATTACCCGAGGTACAAACCACATCGGTAACCGTTTTGATGGCAGCCGTGGTATTGATGTAGGAAATGACAATGTGATCCGGATAGCGGGCCTTGAACGCGACAAATTCATCCAGCGGGCAGGAATCCGCCAGGGAACATCCAGCCTCCATGTCCGGCAGTACGACCAGTGTTTCCGGGTTGAGCATTTTTGCTGTTTCAGCCATGAAATGGACACCGGCAAATACGATCATCCCTGCTTCCGCTTCTTCGGCTTTCTGAGCCAGCCCTAGACTGTCACCTACATAATCAGCAATATCCTGTATTTCAGGTATCTGGTAATAATGTGCAAGGATAATTGCATTTTTTTCCTGCTTTAATCGTTTTATTTCAGCCTTATAATCCATAGCTTATGTTATCGACAAGAATATATATTTATACTATTTCTTATTAATAAATTGAATTTAATAATACATGCACGTTAACATCGTGAATTTCTTTCATGGCCTAAATTTTGAATTGTCATGCCTTTCATTTTATCAACTTTTCTTTAACTGTTTTTTACCATGTAAGAGATTTAATAACAGCAATATAAAACAGATATCAACAGCGTATTAAATTCTAGTTTATTTCATAATTTCCTTTACTGTTTACCAGATGATGTTGTCAATTATTTATCAAAAAAATTTGAAAAATAGCCTGTTTTCACGCTGATTTATTCATGCCAGAAAAATGATGTTAAAAACCACTTTTTTATCCTGCTTTATTAAACAAAATTAAGCAGATATTAACAGCCCATTTGTTATAAAATGCAAAATTTTGATTTTTAAAAGCTTATACAAAATGCAGACCATTTTTCGTTTTGGGAAGTTTTTCATTATCAGGTTATACGGATCAAGGCCCTTTATTTTCATTACTTTTGTCTGTCAAATTATCAACAATGGTGAATAATGACAATATTTTAGTTATAGGTTCGGATCATGGTGGTTTTGAATTGAAAGAATACCTGAAGGAAAGGTTAACTGAAGACAGGTATAAAATCAAGGATTTCGGCACATTTTCAGCGGAAAGTGTTGACTATCCGGACATCATTCACCCCCTTGCCAAAAGCATCAATGAAGGTCAGTATGAAAGGGGCATCATTTTATGCGGCAGCGGCAATGGAGCGCAGATAACAGCCAACAAATACCTTCATGTTCGCGCCGCTTTATGCTGGAATGAAGAGCAGGCCCGACTCGCACGCGAGCACAATGATGCCAACATCATATCGCTTCCCGGAAGGGTACTGGATTTCGAATTGGCCTACAGGATGGTTATCATATTTCTGAATACAGCATTTGAGGGGGGTCGACATGCACGAAGGGTGGCTAAGATTTCCGACATAATAAAGTAATTTTTCCCTATGAAGGCAGGTGCCAGCCAAAAACTGTTTAACAATAAAGCCAATGCTGTCGCATTCGATGCGGAACATCGTCGGAAGATCAATTTCAACATGTCTCGTTATGATGGTGCGGTGAAAAAGGGTAAAACCATATATCGTGATCTTGATCTGGCGAGAAAAAGGGCAGGGCACATTAAATATAAAGTGCTTAACGATCTTGATAAGTACCTGATCGAATTTGAAGATCATTTCGTCAGCAATGGTGGTAAGATCATATGGGCCCGCCATGCGGAAGACGCCTTGCAGGGAATCCTGGAAATCGTCAGAAAGTATGATGTCAAAAGGGTGGTCAAGTCAAAATCGATGACCACCGAAGAGATTGACCTCAATGAAAAACTGGCGGATGTTAAGGTTAAAGTACTGGAAACAGATCTTGGGGAATTTATCGTTCAGCAAGCCGGTCAGAAACCCTACCATATTGTTACACCTGCGATGCATATGTCGAAAGAGGATGTGGCGCGTTTATACCATGAAAAATTCAGCGTTCGTGAGAAAATGAGTCCTGAAGAACTTACTGCTTTTACAAGAAAACTTCTCCGCAGTGAATTTCCAAAGGCAGATCTGGGTATTACCGGTGCCAACTTTCTCATTGCTGACATCGGAGGAATCGCCATAACGGAAAACGAAGGCAACGGATTACTTTCCATGTCATTTCCAAAGATACATATTGTCATTGCCGGGATAGAAAAGATTATACCTCATTTTGAAGATCTTGACCTTTTCTGGCCGCTGCTGGCTACCTCAGGTACCGGCCAGCCGATGACCGTGTATAACTCCGTCCTCACCGGGCCTAAAAAATCCGCAGAAAAGAACGGTCCGGAGGAAATGTACCTGGTATTGATAGACAACGGAAGAAGCCACCTGCTTTCTCTTGAACGTCAGCGGCAGGCGTTATCCTGCATCAGGTGCGGCGCCTGTCTGAATGCATGTCCCGTATACCGGAATATTGGGGGACATACCTATAATACGACCTATTCCGGTCCTATTGGTGCGGTAATCAATCCCTTCCTTGGTGATTTTGCCGAAAACAAACACCAGAGTTTTGCCTCCTCGCTCTGTGGGAAATGTACTACCGTCTGTCCGGTGAATATACCCTTGCATGAATTGCTCCTGGTCAACAGGCAGTATGCTGTGAAAAACGGCTATACTTCATTTGTCGAAAAACAGGGAATGAAACTATCCGCCTGGGGAATGCACTCACGCCGCAAAATGGATATGGCCGGAGGGAAGCTAAAGAATAAAATGGCTCATTCTATTTTAACAAATACCTGGGGTCCGCGTCGAGACCTCCCGAAATTCTCGGAGAAGTCTTTCAACAGGATATGGAAAGAAAACCAGGAATCCGATTAATCCAACAGCTCAGCCAGTTTTTCATGTAAAGCTTCCTGTCTCAGGTTCTTGGCAATGATAATTCCGTCAGGACTGATCAATACACTGTGCGGTATGGATTGCACGCCATACAGTTTACCCGCTTCACTGCTCCAGTATTTTAAATCCGATACATGATTCCATATAAGCCCGTCCTGTGCGATGGCAGCGGTCCATTTGCTGTGGCTCTGGTCCAGGGAAACGCCAAAAACATCGAAACCCTTGTCATGAAATGCGTTGTAAGCAGCCACAATATTCGGGTTCTCACGCCTGCAGGGCTGACACCAGGAAGCCCAGAAATCAACCAGTACGTAATTTTCACCGATCACGGATGATAAAGGCAATGGATTTCCCTCAGGATCGTTCAAGGTAAAATCGGTGTAGGGTTGCCCTACAGCAACATTTTTAAGAATAGCTGCCCGCTCTCTGAGTGATTCGGCATACATTGACTTTTTAATGGCAGGATCCAATGCGGCGTTGAGTTCTTCAAAGTCCTCATAATCATATTCATAAGAATTCCTGTACAAAATATAGGGGGATACAGCGGTATTTGGATGTTGCAGACAGAAGTTCTTTACAAAATCCTTTTTTCGTTCATTGAGTTCACTGAATTCTTCTTCAAGTTGGGCGACCAGCGCGGTATCTCCTTTTTGCATGGCTTGCTGCATTTGCATGCCGACTTCCTGGAACAGTTGTTCAATTTCCTGCATGGAAGCATTATATTCATCAAAGATCTTTTGGCTCTCTGAACCATTGACAACCGCTTGATCCGGTGAATTGAAATCAACCAGCAGGGAGATATCCGATGCTTCCACAAATACTTCTACATATTTCCGGGTTTCTCCCAACCTGACATAGTACATTTCAGGTAAACCTATTTCGCCGGTAAACGTGACGATTCCTTTTTTCGTCATGGCAGAATCATGCCTTATCCATCCATCACTTCCGTATTGTAACAGATATACCATGATATCCTCTGTACCGGTCAGGTTTACTTCCAGGGTATATTGATCCTCTGATGGCTGATTACAAGAAACAAGCAAGGTGACCAGGAAAAATATTATTAAACTAATTTTCAGTTTCATATTTATCATGTTTTGTGATGCAAAGCTATACTTTTCTTTTACTAAAGAACATAACCAGTATCATGATTAACAATGTCGTTGCAAGAGTACTCAATACGATACTGTAAAGTGTTTGCATGAAATTTGAAAAACTCATCACCTCAAGCAGGAATAAAAGCAGGTGGTGCAGAAATACCATGACCAGTGTATAGCGGAAGAAACCACCGAGGCCCAGCAGGGAGGGTCCCGGTTCATCCGGGCCAGCGAACTCGGTTTGCGG
>JARRQC010000209.1:0-5519 GCA_037382165.1 bacterium
GTGAAAGCAGGAGCGAATTTTAACATCAACGAAAGGAACAACATTTTCCTGAATACCGGTTATTATTCACGTGCTCCTTACTGGGATTTTGTTTTCACAAACTTCAATGAAAACTCACTCGTACCTGTTAATGAGGTATTGAATGAAAAAATCCTTGGTGTAGAAGTCGGATACGGCCTTCGCCTGCAATGGATGGCCCTGAATGTGAACCTCTATTATACCCAATGGAATGACAAATCCTATACGGACAGGTTCAGGAATGAAGAGGGTGACGAATTCAACGCGCCGGTACTTGGACTGAAAGCCGTTCACATGGGAGCTGAGCTGGATGCCAAATTTAAGGCTACCCGATGGCTGGAATTCTTTGCCACACTTGGGATCGGAGACTGGCAATGGCAGAATGATGTTAATGCTGTTATTTATGATGACGCCTCTGGAAATGCAGTGGATACAGTTAATGTGTATGCCAGCGGCGTACCTGTTGGCGGACAACCCCAAACCCAGGTTGTGCTTGGAACGAAGTTCCACGTCATGAAGAGAATCACCCTGGGCGCTTCCTGGCGCTATTATGACAGGCATTACAGGGATTATGACGTGACGGAACTGGATTCTCCGGGATATGAGGTTACAGAAATCCCGGCGTATGATCTCGTAGATTTCTACGCTACTTACAATTTCAAAATGGCCGGTTTACATTCCAACTTTGGTGTAGCCATTTACAATGTTTTCGACAATGTAACCAAGATGCAGGGTGACCAGTTTGGTTATTTCTGGACATTTGGAAGAAATATGAACTTTACCTTCAGGATAGAGTTTTAAACCATAACCCCGTAATGAAAAAGCCCCTTCAAGAGGGGCTTTTTCAATTTTATAACCTGAAATCTTGCAGGATGAAAAATCTATCTGTTTTGTCTCTTGCTATCCTGGGCCTGCTAATCATGGCATCCTGTCAGCAAAACCAGGAAAAGGAAAAACCCTATGTTGTGGTTCTGTCACTGGATGGTTTTCGCTGGGATTATACAGCACATGCCGATACGCCGGTACTTGATTCCCTCGCTGATGCCGGTGTCAAAGCGGTTTCTATGATTCCCTCCTACCCTACCAAGACATTTCCCAACCATTATACGCTCGCCACAGGCCTCTATCCTGATCATCATGGTGTCGTAGGCAACAGGTTCCACGCGCCTGACCTCAACAGGTTTTACAGGATCAGTGACAGGAACGCCGTTACCGACGGGACATTCTATGGCGGCGAGCCCATCTGGGTGACGGCTGAAAATCAAAATATCAGGACCGCTACATTATTCTGGGTAGGTGCTTCCGCGGAAATCAAAGGGACCAGGCCTTCCCGTTGGTATATCTATGATGAGTCGCTTCCATTTGAGCAAAGGATAGACTCCGTTTATGAATGGCTGATGAAACCTGAAAAGGAACGTCCGCAACTGATCATGTGGTATCTTCACGAGCCCGACCATACCGGGCATGAATATGGACCGTTGCACGATTCAACGCTGCATCTCGTCGAACGGCTCGACAAATGGCTGGGCCACTATTTCCATCAGATGAGGAAACTCCCGATCTTCGACCAGGTGAACTTTATTGTCACTTCCGATCATGGCATGGCTGAAACCAGCGAGGAACGCATGGTACTGATTGATCAATACATTGATACAGCAGACCTGGTCTATATGGATGGCTCCAACCCGAACATGAACCTCAAGGTAAAGCCGGGCAGAATGGATAAGGTCTTCCGTGCATTAAAAGGCACACCCCACATTCATGCCTGGAAATCGGACAGTCTGCCTGAAAGGCTGCATTATGGCACCCATGTCAGAACACACGATATCAGCATTGTAGCTTACCCCGGCTGGGCACTGGCCACCACCTGGAAACCGAGAACCAGCAAGGGTACACACGGCTATGATAATGCATTCAAGGATATGCATACTATTTTCTATGCTGCCGGCCCGGCTTTTCGTAAAGGTTATACTCAGCCTGAAATGGAAAATGTCAACCTTTATCCGCTCATTGCAGCGGTGCTGGATCTTCGTCCTGCAAAAACTGATGGAGACCTGAGTGAAGTAGAATCCATGCTTTCAGGCTCCAAAAAGTAGGATACGATGAAAACAAACAGTTTGCTTTTTGCCTTTATTATTGCATCAACAGCTCTGTACGCACAACATCCACAGCTTAAGGCAGGGCCGATGCCGGGGTACAGTGAAATGAAAGAAGCCGTTATCTGGTTGCAAACGAATGAAAAAGTCACGGTGTATGCCAAATACTGGAATATTTCCGATACAACTGTCATCCACCGGACAAATACCGTGACAAGCTGTCGCGAAAAAGCTTTTACCGCTTTATTGGTGGCCGATACTGTTGAACCCGGTCATCGCTATCAATATGATATCTTTATCGAAGATGAACGGATAAACCTACCCTATAAAACTTATTTCCATACACAAGAATTATGGAGGTGGAGAAAAGACCCGCCTGATTTCAATTTTCTTGCCGGAAGCTGTGCGTATATCAATGAAGCACGTTATGACCGGCCAGGTGAACCCTACGGAGGAGAATACAACATTTATGGCAGCATGGCCAGGGAAAAAGCTGATTTTATGATCTGGCTGGGTGACAACCTATACTTTCGCGAGCCGGACTGGAACAGCCGGACCGGGATCATGCATCGTTATACCCACGACAGGTCAATACCCGAACTTCAGGAATTCCTGGCCTCTACTCACCATTATGCCATTTGGGATGACCATGATTACGGTCCCAACAACAGTGATCGCAGTTTCTGGAATAAAAACCAAACACGGGAAGCCTTCAGGTATTTCTGGGCAAATCCATCTTATGGAGTCGGTAATGTAGATGGCGCCATTACCTTTTTTCAATATGCGGATGCCGATTTTTATCTGCTGGACAACAGGACTTACCGGACACCGAACGGACTTGACGAATCCGGCAAAACCCAATTGGGGCAGGAACAGCTGCAATGGTTGTTTGATAATCTTGTCTCCTCCCGGTCAACCTTTAAATTTATTGTCCTGGGTGGTCAATTTCTCAGTACAAGCGGTATCTACGAGGCGTATACCAATTACGGGTTCAATACGGAAAGACAAAGGATCATCGACTTTATCTATGCTTATGATATTCAAAATGTCATCTTTCTGACCGGAGATGTTCATTTTTCAGAGATTTCCGTTCTTGCTGAAGATGGCCAACCTAAAATATTGGATATAACTTCGTCTCCCCTGAACAGTGGCGTAAACACCAACGGGATCAACCAGCCAAATACGCTGCGGGTTCCCGGTTCGGTAATCATGAAAAGGAACTATACCCGCCTGGAAATCTCCGGCAAAGAAAGAGAAAGGCGACTTGTGGTATCCTATTTCAATGCCGGGGGGGTAAAGCTTTACTCGCAGGAATTTCCTGCAGAATATCCAAAACCTGAGAAGGATTAGATTTTCGACATCCGGCTCATCAGCCAGTGGTCGGCAATTACCAGGGCTGCCATCGCCTCCACGATGGGAACCGCACGCGGGACTACACTGACATCATGCCTGCCCTTTGCCTCCAGCTGGATCTCATTGCCCCTGCTGTCCAGGGTTCTTTGCTCCCGCATAAGGGTAGCTACCGGCTTAAAAGCTACACGGAAGTATATATCCATGCCGTTTGAAATTCCACCCTGCACACCTCCTGAAAAATTGGTTTCAGTGGTTATGCTTCCATCCCTGGAGATGAATTTGTCATTATGCTCCGAACCTTTCATTGTTGCTGCGCCAAAACCAGAACCGATATCAAATCCTTTCACTGCATTAATACTCATCATGGCTTTGGCAAGGTCCGCATGAAGCCGGTCAAAAACCGGTTCACCCAAACCGGGAGGAACACCTCGCGCCACACAAGCGATGACACCTCCTAATGTATCGCCTGTTTCACGTGTGTTTTCAATCCATTCGACCATGGCACGGGAAGTCTCCGGATCCGGGCAACGCACTTCGGATTCGTCGGCCGCAGCCAGGTTCACTTTTTGATAATCCATCGGCATGCTGACAGGTCCGATGGAATGAACGTAGGCTGAAACATGTATCCCATGCTGTTTTAACAACATCTTTGCAAAGGATCCTGCTACCACTCTTGTTGCCGTTTCCCGTGCTGAAGATCTGCCTCCCCCTCTGTGATCCCGGTGTCCGTATTTCTGGTCATAGGTAAAATCTGCATGGGAAGGACGATAAGATTCCTTGTTTTGCTGGTAATCGGCAGGTTTTTGATCCCTGTTCCGAATAATGAACCCTATGGGTGTTCCCAGCGATTTTCCTTCAAAAATACCGGAAAGCAACTCAACCTCATCCGGTTCATTTCTTGGGCTGACAAGCCGGGATTGACCGGGACGCCGGCGGGAAAGGTCATTTCTTATCAAGTCCATATCGACGACCAGTCCGGCGGGAAAACCCTCAATTACACCACCAATGGCAGGACCGTGGGATTCGCCGAAAGTCATCAGCCTTAATATTCTTCCCAGGGTGTTACCAGCCATAGTTTATCGATTGTTTACTGTAAAAGTAAAGAAAATCAGGCGGGGAATATCGTGGTTGTAAAAAAAGCGCGATTCGAAAATGAAATCCTTCAGTATAAATTAAACTTGCCCTCGCCTTGTCAATTTTCTTCTCAAATTCCTGTCTCATTTGATCAGATTTCTTATTGCTGGCGAAAAAGGTGATATTGTTTTCCCAAAGTGCAATCTCATCTGAGATTTCCCTGATTCTTTTCTGTAATCCGGAACGCTCACGCGAGATCATCTGGTCGGCATTCGGATCATTCTTCATGATCTCTACCTTTTCCTCAAATCCTGCTTTGGAAAGTTCCATGCGGTTGATATCCATCTTCTCGATGAGTGCATCCACCGCCTGTCGATATTCCTTTTGCAACCGGTCTTTTTCCTTGAAAGGCACAAAGCCGATCTCCATCCATCTGCGCTGAAAAGATTTAAGGGCATCCAGGTTTTTTCTTTTGTCCTTTTCAATCTTTAATTCATTGATTTCCTTTATCAGTGACTCCTTCTCTTTGAGGTTTTCCTTTTCCTCTCCACGGAGACTTTTGTAATGTTCTGATTTCCTGTTGAAAAATTCATCACAGGCAGCTCGAAATCGCTTCCAAACCTTATCAGAATGCCTTCTGGGTACCGGACCTATCTTCTTCCATTCTTTCTGAAGTGCAATTAATTCATGGGTTGTCTGCTTCCAGTCTGAGCTGTCTTTGACCGCTTCTGCCTTGATGCAAAGATCAATCTTACGGTTGAGGTTCTCTGTTTGTTCTTGCTTCAGTTTGTTCAGGAATTCACGTTTACTGTTGAAAAACAGATCCATGGCTTTACGAAACCGCCTCCATACCTCATCATTGGTCGCTTTGGGCGCTCTGCCGATGGTTTTCCACACCCTGAACATTTCGTTGACCAGGTCCGTTTTTTTCTGCCAACTCTTTAAGGTATCTTCGGGATTGATCTCAATTTCTTCGAT
>JARRQC010000210.1:0-4639 GCA_037382165.1 bacterium
TCCCATCTTATGCGGGCATATTTCTGCAAGTCTTCGATATCATCCGATTCATCGACAATTTCGAGTCCCAGTATTGTTTCTATCACGTCTTCCAGTGTGACGATGCCTTCGGTTCCTCCATACTCGTCAATGACCAGCGCGATATGTTCATTTTGTTCGATAAATTTTCTATATAAGCTGGGGATGGGCAGGTTTTCATACACCACTTCAATTTTCCGTGCGATATTCTTCAACGGTATGTTCTTCTTCCCCTCGATGAGCAGTTTTAAAACATCAAATTTTAGAAAATAACCTGCGATATTATCCAGTGAATCTTCATAGATGGGTACCCGGGAAAAGATAAAATCATGATTCTTTCTGTAAAACTTTCCGACCGTCATGGTTGCCGGTGCGGCAAACAGCATCATCCTGGGGGTCATGATATCGCTTACCTTCAGCAGGTTAAATTGTGCGATATTCTGAATGATCAGCGATTCTCCCTTTTCAATCACACCCTCTTCAGCTGCCAGCCTTGCCATCGCAGAAAAATCGGATCTGCTGAGCACACTCTTTTTCTTATTGATATTGAATATCCTTGTTATCCACTGGCTGATGAGGACGAAAGGGTAAAGAACGATCATTAGGATCCGCAGGACGAAAACGGTGAACCTGATGAGGTGGTTCCAGTAATTGGCTCCAATGGTTTTGGGAATGATCTCTGAAAAAACGAGAATAAGGATCGTGAGTACTGCGGAGGTAATGGAAAGATATTCGTTGCCCCAGAGTACCTGTGCCTGGGCGCCTACCCCTGCGGCTCCGAGCGTATGGGCAAAAGTGTTGAGGGTCAGGATGGAAGCGAGAGGTCTGTCAATATTATCCTTGTACTTTTTCAGCCTTTTGGCATATTCTTTTCCCTCCAGACTCTTTTTGGTAATAAAGGAAGGCGTAACACTGAGTATGACAGCTTCAAGCAGTGAGCATAAAAAGGAAAACAACAGGGCAATTAAAAAGTAAATGATCAGAAGTGTCATATAACAAAGTTAAATTTATTCCTGCTTAACATGGCAAGAAGATCAAGGGTACTTTTCCTGACGGATCCCAGCGTTGCCAGGGTTATTTAAGGAGTGAAATGGCAAAGCCGCCTCCTGCTGCCATCTTAAGTTGAAGACTTTCTCCCCAAGTAATGTCCATTTTCCTGATGCTGATATCAGTCGGGTTTTCATCCCAGTGTGCATTGGGTCCGTCCTCATAGATCGTGGCCGTATATTTCGTATCCGGCTCGAGAAAGTCCAGCATCACCTCCACATTTCTGGGGGATTCATCAGTTATACCCCCGATGAACCAGTTCCCGGTACCCCGTTCTTCTCGGGCGATGATGACAAATTCACCCACCTCTCCCTTGAGTACACGACTTTGTTTCCAGTCGACTCCAACATCACGGATAAACTGTAATGCCGGATGGTCATCATAATGTTCAGGAAGGTCGGCCACCATTTGCACCGGGCTGTAAATGACAACGTATAATGCGAGTTGCTGGGCCAGCGTAGTATTCACCTGGTTATCTTTTTTGTAGGGTTCAAGTTTGATGTTAAAAATACCGGGTGTGTAGTCAATCGGTCCGGCAAGCATCCGGGTAAAGGCTACCGTAGGCAGGTGGTCGGGGGGATTACCGCCATCTGAGGACCAGGCGTTGAATTCCTGTCCGCGCAGCCCTTCACGCGAAATGGCATTGGGATAGGTTCGCCGGATACCGGTCGCCTTGATCGGTTCATGCGCATTGATGGCGATCTGGTATTTCGCCGCTGTTTCGATCACTTTTCGGTAATGGTTTACCATCCACTGCCCATGATGGTATTCACCCTTCGGAATGATCTTACCGACATAACCTGTTTTTACTACGTGGATGCCAAGGCGTTGCATCAGGGAATAGGCCGCATCAAGCTGTTTTTCATAAGTTCTGGGCGCAGCGGATGTTTCATGGTGCATGATCAATTCAACACCTTTTTGTTTTCCATAGGCAACCACTTTTTCCAGGTCGTAATCCGAATAAGGTGTCACAAAATCAAATACCCCTTCACGATCTTCAAAACCGATCCAATGTTCCCATCCGGTGTTCCAGCCTTCGACAAGCATGCCGTGAATGTTGTTCCCGGCGGAGAAATCGATTAATTTCATCGCACGTTCAGTGGTCGCTCCATGCTTTCCGCTGGCCAGATCCCAGGAATTCTTATCCAGGTGCATTTCCCACCATATTCCGGTATATTTTGTAGGGGTGAACCAGCTAATATCGCCTAATTTATTGGCTTCGTTGAGGTTCACTATCAATCTCGATTCTATCAAACCACCGGCATCATCGCTGATCTGTAAAGTCCTCCAGGGTGTCTGAAAAGGTACTTTTCGCCTGACAGCATACCCATTCCTTCCCGAGCTGACCAGCTTACTCTTCCACATCATTTGTGCGGTATCCACCAGGAGTGTCATGTCTGCATAATCCGTAAGGTTGGCTTCATGAAAACTTAAGTGCAGACCTTCTGCCGTACGCATGGTGACGGGAGTATTTACTGCGTTAAAAGGTATATAGGTCTGACCCAGTGAGGGATGATTCCTGTATTGCAGGGCATCAATCTCACTGAATTTTGTATCATGATAAAGGTGTTCGTAAATATCCCAATCTCCGGGCTGCCACCAGGTTTCATGATCAGCAGTCAGCCTGAATTCCGTATTTTCATCCAGGATAATGATCTCCTCAACACCGGGCTGTTCCGGAAATTCATAACGAAAGGCGATACCGTCATTGTAGACCCTGAAAATGAGATTCATCAACCTGTTCGGTTCTTCCTTTTCCTGAAGACGTACTTTCATTTCATGGCAATGATTCCTTACCGAATCCTGTTCTCCCCATGGCATATGCCACACTTCGTCAATGGTTTTTCGGCTTTCATCAAGGACTTTCCAGCCCCTGGCTATGGGACTTTCACCCTTGAGGTCAAATCCCAGCGAGGAATTCAGTATCACCGGTTTACCCTGGTAAGTAATGCGATACATGGGTTTGCCGCTGTCATCCGTAAAGAATTCTGCAGCGATTTTCTTGTCGGGAGAATAAATCATCATTTCCTTTTTCTTGTCGATCGTGTCGCAACCTGTAAGGGAGATTGTCAACAGTAAGAATAACAGATAATAATAACGCATATGCTGATATTGGTTTCAGGATGAATAAAATTAGGTAAAAATTAGATTGCCATACGGGCCTGTCGAAATTCAACTCCCGTCATGGGGTGTATCATTCTTTGCAGGATGTGATTGGTGGTCTGCGCCGGATCAGACCATCCCTGAAGTCATGTTATGCATTAATTAGCAACAGGGCGCCAATGGCCTTGTAAAAGTCCATCCGACGGAAGGGAGAAGGAATGTATTTATGAGGCGATTTTTTTGATCATACCGTCAAAAACAAAATAATGGGCAGGGAGAACGGCATACCAGTACAATCTTCCCAGTAGCCCTTTGGGCCGGAATGTGGCTACCTGGTGAAGTACATTTTCCTCATCAATAAAGAATTCAAGCCAGGCTTCTCCGGGCAACTTCATTTCTGCGAATAATAAGAGTCTGCGTTCCCTGTAGTCTGCAAGAAGGACACGCCAGAAATCCAGCGGATCACCGGGATTCAGCTCTTCAGGATTCCGTCTGCCCCTTCGCCTGCCAACGCCACCTGAAAGTTTATCCAGTATACCCCGGATCTCCCAAAGCCAGTTGGCATAATACCATCCGTTATCACCCCCGATGGACCAGATGCGCCGGAGTGTCTTTTCCGGATCCTTCAAACGTATCTTTCTATCTTCCACAAAGCAACCGTGGGTGGGAACGGAAATAAACTGGGCAATACCTTCCTGCATCACCCCGCTGGCGAAGGCATCTTTCCAGCTGGAAATGATCTCATTTTGCTCGATCTTGGAAAAGGCTTCCTGAATGGCCTGCCTGTAGGTGATAGGTTCAATGCCAAGTATTTTTGCCAGGTTATTTGGCTTAGCTACTACTTCAACTTTCATGCTGTTTACCAGGTTTACCGCCAGGGGATATGAAGTGGCGGTTACAAAATACAGCCAGTAGGAGGAAAGCTTCGGGGTCATTACTGGAAGTGTGAATATCTTTCTGCGAAGTTTTCTCACATTTGCGTATTGCAACAGCATTTCTTTATATGACAACACCTCGGGACCGCCAATATCGAAGCTTTGATCGAAAGTTTCCTTCATAAGCAATGCACCGGTGAGAAATTTGACCACATCCCTGATCGCGATGGGCTGGGATTTGGTATTCAGCCATTTTGGAGTGACCATCACGGGTAGTTTCTCCACCAGGTCACGGATGATCTCAAAAGAGGCACTTCCCGATCCTACGATGATACCGGCCCGGAAGGTGGTCAGATGATAATCTCCTTCTTTTAGTATTTCTTCAACTTGTTTCCTGGAGCTCAGGTGTTTGGAGAGTTTTTCCTCATTAACGATACCACTCAGGTAGATTACCTGCTTTACCTTTGTCTCACCCATCCGTTTCCTGAAATTGACAGCACTCCGGGATTCCAGGATGTCGAAAGACTTTGTTGTCGAAGACATGGAGTGCACCAGGTAATAAGCTACGTCAATATCTTCAGGTATGGCCTGCAGGG
>JARRQC010000211.1:0-5060 GCA_037382165.1 bacterium
GGCAGGGGAACTGGATATCAGGAACCTGGTCGTGCAGGGCGGACTGGTCAGAATGCGGCCGGTGATACTCACTGCAGCAGTGGCTTCGCTGGGGTTCCTTCCCATGGCACTCTCCACCTCTGCAGGGGCAGAAGTCCAGAAACCCCTGGCAACGGTTGTGATCGGCGGACTGATATCGAGTACGTTCCTTACCCTTGTTTTTCTGCCTGTCATCTATTACCTCGTGGAAAGAAGAAAGCGACTGCCAAAAATGACCGCAACAGTTGCCCTTCTTATCGGTTTTCTGCTTTCAGGGCAAAATGCCTTACCTCAGGTGAACAGTATGCAGCAGGCAGTGGATTCGGCATTGAAAAACAACCTGATGATACGTAATGCTGAATTGCAGATCGAGGCAGCAGGGTTCGACCGAAACACTGCACTCGAATTGGGTCCCACTGAATTGAACTATGTTTATGGGAATATCAATTCCGGATATGATGATTACTATTTTGAGGTCAAGCAGAATTTCGGGAACCTGTTACAGCAGGCCAAACGCAGCAACGAACTCGAGGCTGCGGTGGGTATCAGGAGGGCAGAACTGGATCAATCCAGAAGAGAGGTGATCAGGGAGGTAAAACTGTTGTGGCAGAAAATGGCTTTCCATGCCGAAATCATCAATCAGTTTGAATCACAGGTCGTATTGTTTCATAAGTACCTGCCGCTGGTGAAGCTTAAAGCCCAGGAAGGAGAGATTGGCAAAAGTGAGTATGGCCTGGTAGAATTACAGTTGAGCGATCTTAAAACTGAATTGATCGACAGCAGAATAGAATTCGCCAGGGCAAGGAATGAATTGCGAAACCTAGCCATGATAAAAGGGCCTGTAAACCTATCGGATACAAACTATACAATGCTGGAAATACCCCTTATCGATAGCATGGAGTTTAATTCTGTATTACTCAACTATTACAGTGCCCGGGTAAATTTCAGTGAACAAGCCTTAAAAACGGCAAAATCAGCCTATTTTCCCGACCTCAACCTGGGATATTTCAATCAGCAAATTGATCAGAACAGAGGATTTCAGGGTTTACTGGCCGAAGCCCACTTCCCGTTGTGGTTCCGTCCCCGACTGAAAGCCGTTAAAAGAGCAAAAGCACTTTATGAGCAGTCTCTCAACGAATATAGGTTTGCACAGGTCAGGATCAGATCCAATTATGAAGTATGGAGAAACACCCTCAACGAATACCTGAAGCTTTACCTGGAATACGGGCAGGACTGGGATGACAAAATCAACGATCTGACAAAAAACGCAAGATATCAACTCGAAGAAGGGGAGATCAATTATCTTGATTACATGTTACTTTATGTTAGTGCAAAGGAAACGATGCTTCGACAACTCAACCTGATCCACAATATAAATGAAGCCATCATTCAATTGGAATATTATCAAAACCTCCAGCCATGAAGAAACTGACCGCCCTATTATGGGGCATCCTGATGATATCACTCACTGCATGTGACAACGAATCCGTTGTTACGGATAGTCAGACCGATTCCGAAGATAAGGCACTCATACTCTCAGAAAGCCAAAAAACCATAGCCGGTATTAAGACAGGAAAACTGGAAAAACGCCTGATGGCAGAGGTAATTGAATGTACAGGATTCATCGATGTACCGCCTACAAATATTGCTACAGTCCATGCCCCTATCGCCGGAATCGTTAGAAAAATCAATGCCATTGCGGGTATAAAAGTCAAGAAGGGAGAAACCCTTGTGGTATTGACCGATCCGGCTATTGCTAATATCCAGGAGGAATACCTTTACGTGGACTCGAAAACAAAATACCTGGAAACAGAATTTGCCCGAAAGAAAAAGCTTTACGATCAGGAAGCCATTTCCGAAAAGGAATACCTTGAGTCGGAAAATGAATATGAATTGTCGAAATTCAAGCTGGAAGGAATAAGGGAACAGTTGGAACTTCTGGGGATCTCAACGAAAACCCTGGAGACAAAAGGTATTTCATCTTCCCTGAATATCACTGCTCCATTCGATGGTTATGTCTCAGATGTGTTTGTTAATACGGGGACCTACACTGAAGCGAACAATCCCTTGCTTGAAGTCATCAATTATGATCATGTCCATCTTGCACTTTCCGTCTATTCCAATACCATTGGCAAAGTGGTCCTTGGACAGACTGTCAGGTTCACATTGGCCGGCACTGAAAAGGGAGGCTGGGGGACAATTCAGTTGATTGGAAAGAAAGTGGATGAGGAAAGCAAGTCAATACTCGTACATGCCCATATCGATTCTCATGAAACATCACTTACCATTGGCTCAAGTATCATGGCAGAACTGTTGGTAGATGCCGATTCTGCATTTTGCCTGCCCGAGGCGGCTATCATAGGGCAAAGAGACAAAACGTATCTTTTTGTCGAAAAAAACGGAGCATATGAGCGGAGAAATGTATTGACAGGACGAAATTTTGATGGGTTCGTCGAAGTACTGAATACCGACGAACTCAAAGGGGAGAATATCGTAATCAGCGGGGCTTATTACCTGGCGGATTAGCCTTCTATGATTATCCCCAACCAAATATGTAATTCTGTATTGCGCCTGTCAACCTATTGTGAATTTATTAACATAAATTTGTCTGCAAAAGGGCAATAGTGTACTTTTACCACTTGTGAGAATAAATTTATCAATTTGTATAAATTTGGTTATCAATTAATTATAAACCTGCTATTTTGTTTTAACCATGATTAAAAAACTGACCGATCTCTTGGAAATCAACCGAAACAAGCCACCGAAAAGAATTGTGGTGGCTGCAGCTGCTGATGTCGATGTCATGGAAGCCGTAAAAAATTCCAGGGAACAGGGCATTATTGAGCCGGTTCTTGTGGGTGATGAACCACGTATAAGGGATATCGCCGCTCAATTTGATTTCAACCTGGATGATGTCGAAGTGATCCATAATCCTGACAAATACGGCGCATCCGAACTTGCGGTTAAATTGATCCGTGAAGGCAAAGCGGAAATATTGATGAAAGGTCTGGTAAGTACAGGTATATTGCTAAGAGCTGTTTTGAAAAAGGATGTCGGTCTGCGTAAGGGGTCCCTGCTAAGCCATGTTGCCTTGTTTGAAACGCCTTATTATCATAAAATATTGGGCGTCACCGATGCTGCTATGAATGTCAACCCGGAACTGGAAGAAAAGATTGCGATCATCGCCAATGCTGTAGAAGTATTCCATGCACTTGGCCACATGAATCCCAAAGTGGCGATCGTAGGATCTGTGGAAACCATCAATCCAAGGATGGAGGCAACCATGCACGCGGCCACCATTTCCATGATGAATTACCGAAAACAAATCACAGGCTGCATCATCGACGGGCCATTGGCCATTGACGGTGCGGTATCCAAAAAATCGGCAGACCTCAAAAATATTACCAGCGATGTGGCGGGAGATGCAGACCTTATCCTTGCCCCGAATATTGACGGCGCGAATATCCTTTATAAGTCCATGAACTTCCTTGGCGGAGCCACCTCCGCTGCAGTGATCATGGGGGCTAAAGTACCTATTGTACTCACCTCAAGGGGTGATTCCGAGCGAAGTAAGTTCCTCTCCATTGCGCTTGCGGCTGCTATCGTTTGAGGCCTTACTTCCCCTTGCCAATGGAATAGTCAGTAGGATAAAATGACTACTTTTACATCTGATGAAAGAAGCGCTGGTACTCGCCATAAATCCGGGTTCAACCTCCACCAAAATAGCTGTGTTTGAGGGCACTTCCCCTCTTTTTATCCAAACTTTGCGTCATTCAACTGAAGAGCTGAAAACTTTTTCTGCTGTCACAGACCAATTTGGGTTTCGAAAGCAGATGATCATGCAACAACTTGAAAATTCAGATGTGAATGTACAGGACATCCGCATCGTGATGGGAAGGGGCGGCTTGCTCAAACCGGTAATATCAGGAGTATTTGCCGTCAATGAAAGAATGATCGAAGATCTCAGAAACTGCAAATATGGCGAACATGCCAGTAACCTGGGAGGTCTCATTGCCCATGATATTGCCCGGACATTGCCCGATGCGAAGGATTATATTGCCAAGCCCGTTGTTGTGGATGAAATGAGTGATATAGCCAAATTATCGGGACATCCACTGCTCCCCCGCCGGTCAATTTTTCATGCGCTGAACCAGAAAGCCGTAGCCCGTGAACATGCGCGGCAGATCCTGAAAAAATACGAGGACCTGAACCTGATCGTTGCCCACCTGGGCGGTGGGATTACTGTTGGAGCGCACCAAAAAGGTAAAGTTATTGATGTAAACCAGGGGCTTGACGGTGATGGCCCCTACTCACCGGAACGTGCCGGAACTTTGCCAGTTGGTGACCTGGTCAGGCTCTGCTACAGCGGACAATACGAACTCGGTGAGGTGCTTAAAATGATTACAGGCAAAGGGGGGCTGGTAGCTTACCTGGGGACCAACAGCGCACTGGAAGTGGAGCAGTTGACTGCGGTAGGCAATGCATATGCCGAACTCTTCTTTAACGGGATGGCTTACCAGGTCAGCAAAGAATATCCGGGTGAAGATGAAATGAAAGCACTCGCCATGAATGGCATGAGGATACTCAATGGTGAGACGGAAGCACTGGATTACTCCTGAGCCTGTATTTCCTGTTTGCTGCAGAATGAACCGGGTAATACTGCTCCCGCGGGGATATGGCCGGCAACCCTTTCCATTTACCTGTTGTCATAAAGTTAATATCATTATCTTGCGTGTCCTTTTTGACAGTGCAGTCGATTAATGTGGGAAGAAAATGAAGAAGACCCTGTTTACCCTCACCATTTTGCTTTTTGTGACCCTGGTTTTGATCATTGGTCGTGCCGTCAGTAAACAGGATAAACCCTTACGAGAAAAGTCAAAATTCGATACCCGGATCGATAACATCTTCTATTGGATTGAAATGGCCAGGAAAGGCTATACTCCTTTCAATCCTGTCGTTGAGGTCAAGAGGGCCATATACACAGGCAGCCGTATACATGCCAGGAGCGTACTGACTGAGGATGCACCGGATATTCCGGTTAC
>JARRQC010000212.1:0-6273 GCA_037382165.1 bacterium
CCCACCCTTTGTGAAATGGCCGGCCTGACTATCCCACAGGAACTGCAGGGAAGCAGTGTCGTTCCGCTGTTGAGCGATCCGGAACAACCCTGGAAGACCGCTGCATTCAGCCAGTTCCTGCAGGGCAGGTTCGGCCGGATGCATCCGGATCACCAGGGTCGACAATACATGGGCTATGCCTTGCGCACCGAAAGATACCGCTACATTGAATGGTACGACTGGGATCCGGAAACAGATGCACGAAGATCAATCACCGGCAGGGAATTGTATGACCTGGATAAGGATCGGTTGGAGCAGGTGAATATTGCCGCGCTGCCTGAAAACGAAGAACTTGTTGAAGAGCTTTCAGTAAGGTTGGATGCGGGGTGGAGAAATGCCAGACCACCATTGCCTATCCAAACCGGAAAATAAATCATGTAAAAAAGGCCTGGAAAGATTTTTCCTTCCAGCCATTCGATCATCAGAATAATCTCCATTTTCATGAAAAGACCACTCGTATATCCCAAATCAGGAGAAGAAGACAAGGAATTGCAGCAGCTCATTGAATTCTACAATGAAACGCTCGGCTTTTGCCCAAACAGCATCAAAACGATGCACCACAGACCCCGGATCGCTTATGCTTTTATTGAAATGAACAAGGCGGTCATGGAAAACAAAGGGCATGTCAGTAGTGCATTGAAGCGACTTATCGCTTACATCAGCAGCAACGCCGCCGGCTGCCGTTATTGCCAGGCACATGCCATCCGTGCCGCAGCGCGTTATGGTGCGAAAGAAGAACAACTTAGAAATATCTGGGACTACAAAACACATCCGGCTTTCTCTGATGCGGAGAAAGCAGCATTGGACCTTGCCCTGACAGCGTCTACAGTTCCCAACACCGTTACAGATGAAATTGCCGAAAATGCAAGAAAGTACTGGAACGATGGGGAAATGGTCGAGATCATGGGGGTCATCGCCCTTTTCGGTTACCTCAACCGCTGGAATGACTCAATGGGAACGGAAATGGAAAACGGAGCCATTGAATCGGGTGAGTCCTATCTTTCATCACATGGCTGGGAGGTTGGCAAACATCAGTACAGGAAGCTTACAGACATTGAATGAATGCGAAATTTGCGACAAACAATTCTTCTGAAAAATTGTTTGTTTGAAAAACCTGTTGACATGATCAATAAGCTTACGCCTCTGCTTTTCCTAACCTTGCTGACAATTCATGTTGCTTTTGGACAAAAAGCGCCTGTGGTTAGTGATCGTATTTATAACCTGGATATAAAGTCACAACAAACCGATTCATTGCCCTCTCCGCCTGGATTGCAGGCCGAGGTCACCGGCAGCGATGTATTGCTGACATGGTTCCCGCCCGGTAATGGTCCGGGATCTTGGCTCACCTATGCTGATTCCACTTTGTATACCTTTATTGGTTACACCTCCGAAGGGTCATTCGAGGCTGCAGCCAGGTGGACAACGGAACAACTGGAAGCCTATGACGGCGAATTGCTTACTTCAGTAGATTTTATTCCGGGTAGCCTTTCAAGCACATTTATTCTGAAGATATGGACGGGTGAAAATGCGGAAGAACTTATCTGGGAACAGGATATCGTGGTAGAGGACAGTCTCGTATGGCAGGAAACTTTCATTCAAAACCCCATACTCATTGATGCATCCCGGGAACTGTGGATAGGTATTGAGATCCAGCAGCAGGATGCAGACTTTCCCATGGGCGTTGATTTCGGGCCTGCCATTGAGGGTTTTGGTGATATGATAAGATATGAATCTCCCGAATGGTCCACACTAACTGACCTCGGGCTGAGTTTCAACTGGATGATCAGGGCCTTTGTCACTTTATCTGATGATTCAGAAGTAAGGCAACTACTGAGAAGTCCGGAGAAAAATCCGCTCGTTTCGGGCTATAATGTTTATCGTGATCAGGAAAAACTCAACGATACACCATTAGAAGAACTGCAATACAGCGACCTCGGGCTGGAGGACGGATTTTACACGTATGGGGTGACTGCAGTCTATGACTCCCTGGAGAGTGAACCGGCTACCATTGAGGTTCAGTTCGGCGGTCCCCTAATGACATTGTTACCCGATACGATCAACGTGGAGTTGTCTTCCGATAGCACAGAGGTCGTTGAGATTGAATTGTTAAACAGCGGAGGTGAAATGCTCGAGTGGAACGCCGTCACTCAAACGGAGTGGATTGTTGTCAGTGCAGACAGTGGTGAAGTAAGTCCGGGAGATACGGTCAATTTGGAACTGACTTTTGATGCTGAAGCGCTCCTGTCCGGGATCTATTACGGGTCAGTGACATTCAACACAAACAATATCAATGATCCGGAAACGCTTCTTTCTGTGACCATGGTCGTTACCGGAAACCCTGACCTTACCGTTTCCACAGACACCCTGAATTTTGGAGCCATAATAATCGACAATAGCGCGCTCTTATCCCTCATGATCGGAAATGAGGGCACTGACGACCTTTTCGTTACAGGAATTACTTCTTCTGATGACTATTTTACGACTGATGAAAACGAATTTTACCTTCAACCGGGTGAATACGGTTTTGTAAATGTCACCTTCCAACCCGATGCCCAGGGGCAATTTGATGGAATTTTGACAATACTCTCCAATGACGACTCTAATCCGACACTGGAAGTTTCTCTGCTGGGTCAAGGCACCTTGCCCTTGCCTTTAAATCTCCAGGCAAGTGCTGAAGGTAATGTCGCCAACCTTTCCTGGCTGGATCCCGCGGGAGGCCCAGGTACTTACCTTTATTACGGCGACGGTATAAATGCCTCGGCAGTAGGTGTGGTAAGTGGAGCGACCTGGCAAATCGCAAGCCTGTGGACGACGGATCAATTGGAACCCTATTCCGGCGAATCCATAACAAAGACAAATTTCTATTTCTTCCAGGGAGTAGCTGAATATACGCTGAAGATCTGGTCTTACGACAGCATTCCCGAACTACTCTATGAACAATATATCGGGCTGGTGACAGAGGAAGAGGCATGGAATGAGGTCTTCCTTAACGAACCTTTCCCTGTCGATGGAGAAAGCGACCTTTTGATCGGATTCGAGATCAATCAGGAACCGGATGGTTTTCCTGCCGGTGTGGATGCCGGGCCGGCCGTCACCGGCTATGGTGACCTGGTTAGCCTCGATGGTATCGTCTGGGGATCCCTTGCCGATTACGGCCTCGACTTCAACTGGAGTCTGCAGGTTTTTGTTACCGGAGAAACCCAACCTGCACCCCTTCCCTTACAAAATAAATCACACCAGGTCATTCCGGGTCTGCAACTGGCAACCACGCCTGCCGGATCCTATAACAAATCATCCCTGCGTTCCCTTCAGGACCTGCTGGGCTTCAATGTCTACAGAAATGAAAACAAGCTGAATGATACGCTGGTCACTGAATATGCTTACCAGGATACACTTACGGATGCAGGGGAATACAATTACACGGTAACGGCAGTCTATGACGAGGGTGAATCTGAACCCGCCGGACCGGTGACGGTCGTTATTGACAGCATCACCATTATGGCACCTCAGGGCTGGCAAATGACTGAATCCAATATTCACCATCAGTTGTGGCTGCCGGAAACACTGATCTCTAATGAAAATAATGACCTGATGCCCGGCGACTTTGTCGGTGTGTTCTTTGCGCATGACGGCCAGCATCTGCTTGCCGGGATGACTTACTGGGACGGTTCAGATACTGAATTCACCGCTTTTGGCGATCATTTCCTGACGCCTGAAAAGGATGGTTTTGTCCAGGGGGATGAATTGTTTTGGAAAATTTACAGGCCTGCTGAGGATAAAGAATACGATGCCTTACCCGATTATGACCCTGCCATGCCAGATCATAACGGAATGTTTGCCGAAGATGGTTTGTCGGGTTTGCGGGCACTGCAGATCGAGGCACTTTCCACACCTGAAGCACAGGCATCAGAACGTTTCATTCTGTTTCCAAACCCGGCCTCAGGAAAAATATATATTCAAGGAGTTTCCACTACGGCCTCAATCATGATCCTTGGACAAGACGGACGTGTTATGCAGCAGCTGAGCCTGCCGAAAAATTCTTCGGGAATAGATATTTCATCTCTTCCATCGGGCATCTACCAGCTGGTTATTGCCAGTGAAGAAGGGATGGTAACCAAGACATTCCTTGTAAGATAATCTCGTTCAGGAAGTATGAAAAATCCATGAATTTATTTCCGGATTTCTTTTACCTGTCCTGAATTCTTGCGAACTTTATAGCACTGTTTAGAACAAACGATCAAACACGTTGCTATGGAAAAGAAAATTCTCGTCACTTACGCTTCCAAACATGGAGCAACGGCTGAAATTGCCGAAAGGATTGATGCCATACTCCAGGAAAAAGGATTTCCCACTAAACTGGTTTCACTGGAAGAGCCGGTGGATCCGGGACCCTTCGACGTTGTCATCATTGGTTCCGCCATTTATATTGGACAATGGCGGAAAAAGGTGGTAGTATCCCGATGGCTTAAAAGATACGATTACCACGATTTCACCTGCCGGCATGACTATATTTCACGGTGTCATCGATGAGGACAAATTGAATGCGCTTGAAAAAATGACCATAAAATTGGTAAAAGCCCCTACAGGGGATTTCAGGGATTGGGGAGCTGTTCAGGAATGGGCGGAAGAGATCGCCGGAACCATCCAAAAAGGATGACAGGCTCTTTTGGTACTTCTGTCGTAAATACGTCCGCAGATCGTGAATAAAGACTGAATATCTTTCTCCAGCTTATCACAAACTCATCCCGGTAAATACGCTGAGGTAATGATTATTGGCATAGATGGTTGTCGGTCAGGATGGTGCGTTTGCCTCCTGGGAAGCGAATGCAGCGAGGTTAAACTATTCAGCTCCCTGCATAAGGTCTTCACGGATTATCCTGAAGCAGACCGTATATTCATCGATATGCCCATGGGGTTATCGGACAAAGGCTTTCGCCGCACCATCGATTCGGAACTCAGGGCACTGCTGAAACCGCACGGGCACCACTCGGTTTTCACACCCCCCTGCCGGGAAGCCCTGGAGGCAGGCAGTTACGGGGAGGCACTTTCCATGAACCGCAGCATCACCGGAAAGGGAATTTCAATACAAGCCTGGAACCTCTCCCCCCGGATCCGTGAACTTGACCATTTATTGCAGGATAAGCCTTTACTGCGGGACAAGATCTATGAATCTCATCCTGAAACCTGTTTTTATTTCCTTAACGGTGAAAAAGTCGTAACCACCGGCAAAAAGACACTAGATGGAAGAACATCACGATTGCATCTGCTGAAAGGATTTGAACCGGAAACACAGGCCATATACGAACGAGCGATGTAAGCCTACTACAGAAAGGATATGGCTGCCGATGATATTGTGGATGCAATGTGCCTTGCCGTATCAGCCGACTTGTCCGGGAAATTTGGCTTACATCTGATAACGGACCGGCAAAACCCGGACGGTCATCATATACCTGTAAGGATCGCCGCGGTAAACCCTGTATAACCTTACTGATCAATTTCTTGGGCTACTTTCTCGCAAAAGGTGACCGTGCAGGTCAAGGGAATCGTCAGGCTGTGATCAGGGCATCTAAAAAAAGCTTGCCCAGTGCGATCGTATTGATTAATTTCGTAAATAGCAGCACAATTTAATCGGATGAAAAATACCTATTTCGACCTCATTGAGCAGAGCTATTATTTCCCGCAGGAAGGCTTTGACCTCAGAGACGGATACCTCACCTTCCAGGGTATCTCGATGCAATATCTCATCGAGAAATACGGCACACCCTTCCGGTTCATCTACCTGCCTAAGATCGGTGACCAGATCAAAAAAGCCAGGAACCTGTTCAACCGCTCTTTTAAGAAGAACAAGTACAAAGGAAAATACTACTATTGTTATTGCACCAAATGCAATCACTTTTACCATGTGATCAACGAAGCCCTGAAGCACAATGTCAATATTGAGACCTCTTCCTCTTTTGACATCGATCTGATCAAAGCCTTATATGAGGAGGGCAAGATAGATAAGAACCGTGTCATTGTCTGCAACGGATACAAAACCGAAGATTATCTTCAGAAGATCATCGAACTGCGGGATATGGGATTCACCAATACGATCACCATACTCGACAGCATTACAGAACTCAATAAACTGATCAAATTCTCCAAAAGGAAAAAGATCAATATTGGGATAAGGATGGCGATCAATGAGGAATCGCAATCTGCCTACTATACCTCCCGCCTGGGCATCCGGCATAC
>JARRQC010000212.1:6422-9983 GCA_037382165.1 bacterium
AGTCGGCGATCAGGAAAAGAAGCAACCTGAACCTCAAAATGCTTCACTTCTTTGTCGATACAGGCATCAAGGACAGCCTGTATTACTGGGGGGAATTCAAAAAGGCTTTGAAATTATATGTGGAACTGAAAAAACAATGTCCCACCCTTGACTCCCTCAACCTGGGAGGTGGATTCCCCATCAGGAACAATCTCGGATTCGAATACAATTATGAATACATGATCGATGAGATCGTCAATAGTATCAAGGATGCATGCAAAAAGGAGGGTATTGACGAACCTGACATCTACACTGAATTTGGCCGGTATACGGTTGGAGAGAGCGGTGCCATCATCTTCCAGGTGCTGGAACAAAAACAACAGAATGACACCGAGCTCTGGTACATTATCGACAACAGCCTGATGAACACCATCCCTGATGCCTGGTCCATCTACGAGAAATTCATTCTCTTACCGGTCAACAAATGGAACAATGAATACCGGAGGGTCAATATTGGCGGCATCAGCTGCGATCATTCGGATTATTACAACTCGGAGGACCTCAACCAGGAAGTCCTTCTGCCGGTATACAATGACAAGGACAAGGAGCCGCTCTACATTGGATTTTTCCATACGGGTGCCTACCAGGATTCTATCAGTGGTTATGGCGGCATCAAACATTGCCTGATACCTTCTCCCAAACATATTATCATAGACCGGGATGAGAAAGGGAATTTCGTGGATTATGTCTACCGCGAAGAGCAGTCTGCTGAGCAAATGTTCAAAATTCTGGGTTACACAAAATAGATGAGATATTTCGGAGGCATAGAGACAGAGAACAGCACTTTTGAAAAGGCGGCTGTCCTGCTCCAGTCCATTCCGTACGACGGGACAAGCACCTGGGGAAAGGGCGCTGACCGAGGGTTTGAGGCATTCCTGGATGCCTGCGACAACATGGAACTGTTCGACATTGAAACCCAGTCGGAGGTCTTCAGCAAAGGGATCTGGATGCTGCCGGAGATCACGGAGAATGCAACGCCTGAGGCCATGTACAGGGCTGTATATGAAGCAACGAGAAGGTCACTCGGAACCGGGAAATTCCTCACCGCCTTCGGAGGGGAGCATTCAGTCAGCATCGGGATCATTCAGGCGTTTTATGAGCATTTTGAAAACCTGACCGTATTACAGATCGACGCCCACGCCGACCTGAGGCCTGAATATGAAGGCACGCCTTATAACCACGCCTGCGCGGTCTATGATGCCAGCAAACACACCAATCTCATCCAGGTTGGAATACGGAGCATGGATTCTTCAGAACTTCCTCATCTCAACCTTGACAAATGCTTTTTCGCGCAAGATATGTATGGGGATATCCGCTGGATGGATAAGTCCATCCAGTTGATGACGGACAGGGTCTATATCACTTTTGACCTGGACGCGCTTGACCCATCGATCATGCCTGCAACGGGCACCCCGGAACCCGGAGGACTGGATTGGAACATGACCATCCGCTACCTGAGAAAGGTGTTCCGTCAAAAGGAGGTGGTCGGTTTTGACCTGGTCGAACTGGCGCCGATAGAAGGCCTTACAGCGCCGCAATTCCTGGCGGCCAAACTGTATTACAAGATGTTGTCCTATAAATTCTATGATCATGGAAAATAAACCCGTCACCGAATTCATCCTGAAACACTACAAGCATTTCAATGCCGCCGCGCTGGTCGATGCCGCCAAAGGGTATGTGGATCATCTCGCCGCCGGCAGAAAAATGATGGTTACCCTTGCCGGTGCGATGAGTACAGGTGAACTGGGGATCTCCTTTTCAGAGATGATCAGGGAAAACAAGGTCCAAATCATATCCTGCACCGGGGCCAACCTGGAAGAAGACATCATGAACCTGGTCGCACACTCCCATTATGAAAGGGTACCGCACTACCGGGACCTCACTCCTCAGCAGGAATGGGAACTGCTGGAGCGCGGACTCAACCGGGTGACCGATACCTGTATCCCGGAAGAGGAAGCGTTCAGGAGACTCCAGGCCCATATTTTCGATATCTGGAAGGAAGCGGAAGAAAAGGGTGAACGTTATTTTCCCCATGAATTCATGTACAAGATGCTGTTGTCAGGGGTCCTTGAGCCGTATTATGAGATCGATCCAGAAAACAGCTGGATGCTGGCTGCAGCAAAGAAAAACCTGCCCATCATTGTTCCCGGCTGGGAAGACTCCACCATGGGCAATATCTTCGCCTCCTATTGCCTGAAAGGGGAACTCAAAGCCTCTACCATGAAATCCGGCATTGAATACATGACCTTTCTCGCCGACTGGTATGTTAAAAATGCAGGTTCGGAAGGCATTGGATTTTTCCAGATCGGTGGCGGAATTGCCGGAGATTTCCCGATCTGTGTCGTTCCCATGCTTTACCAGGATATGGAGATGGCGGATATTCCTTTCTGGAGTTATTTCTGCCAGATCTCGGATTCGACCACAAGCTATGGCTCCTATTCCGGTGCCGTGCCCAATGAGAAGATCACCTGGGGGAAACTGGATATCCATACCCCGAAATTCATTGTTGAATCGGATGCCACGATCGTTGCCCCCTTGATCTTTGCCTATGTCCTGGGCTGGTAAGGTTCACCTGACCAGTGTCACCGTACCTTTCTTTTCGTGAAGTTTTCCCATCCTGTCATATGCCCTGATCAGGTAGGCATAGACACCCCTGTTCAGTAATTCACCGTTCCAGGTGCCGTCCCAGCTATTTTCCAGATTATTGGAATAAAAGAGCTGCGTCCCGTCAGCGCTGAATATATAAATCTCGAAACGATGGATGGCCACACCAAGTATTCTGAATTCATCGTTGAGGTTGTCCCCGTTCGGGGAAAAGGCATTCGGGACGTAAAGCTGCAAACCGGGATAGATCTCTATGGCTTTCGTAACGGAATCCGCACAAAAGTCCGGCGGACCGCTCTCTACTAAGAGTGAAACATAAAAGGTGGTATCTGTGTTAAATTGATGAAGGGAAGAAGCCATGTTTCCTGTACTTCCGTCATCGAAATCCCAAAAATATGAGTTGGCCCCCATGCCTGTAAAATCAAACAGGATCCTGTTGTAAGCTTCTGCTTCCCGGAAATCAAAATCAGCCAGGATGGTCGTATTGAGCCCTAGGTTTACCGCTCTCTCACGCACACATTGGTTCACATCCCTGATCCGCACCGTATAGGCACCCTGTTCCAGGCCGCTGAACAAAGACGTTTCGCGAAAAGGTCCATCATTCAGGGCGTACAGGTATGGGGGATCTCCGCCGGAACCGAAGATTTCAATGGAACCGTCCATTCTGTTCGAACAGGTCTGATTCGAAACTACGGCATCCTCCATCACCAGGCCATCGGTAAAGAGTACCATGCTGTCCACCCTGTCGCTGATGGCATACCACCAGGTATTGATCGTACTTGAATCCCCGAAAAAATATCCGAATTTGTGACATCCCAGCGATCCATTGCAGCCCTCCGAGGGAGGGACGGTATGATCGGGAATGTTTGAATCATCCCAGTAGAGCGCCAGGTGGGAAATGTGCTCCACCGGACGCAC
>JARRQC010000213.1:0-3149 GCA_037382165.1 bacterium
CCCGGTGACCGGCGTAACAGACCAGGAAAGTTATTTTGTAAAAGCACTTTATGATGTATTGCTTGAATTCGATAAAACGGAGGAATTCGGGGACCTGAACTCCAATACGATAGAAGAAGACCTGGTGATCTACGAACATGCCCCCGACCCGGTCATCGAAGGATTAACCTTTGCGGTCAAGATAGAGTTTCCGCGTTGGGATGACGAAAATGTGGAATGGGACGACCTGATCAGTATTCAGGCCAATATCAAATCCATCACAGTAACCATTTTTGAACTGCCCGATAATTACCAGATGGAGGCGATCATTTCAAACAAGAAAGAGGTGATCCTTACCGGCTCAAAAGATATTGGCGGAAGCGTGACACCGATCGATGGCATCGACCTGCTGATGGATACCGTCAACGATTTTATCTATGATACATCCGAAGGTTTGTTGCAGCTTTACATCGAAAAGGTTGAGAAGATACATGAGATCGTGGCGAAGGTCAGTGCTACGCTCCATGAAAACAGGAACCTGTGTGACGATTATTTCCGTTTCCATGCCCTGAAGATCGAAGAGATCATTCTTTGCGCCGACATTGAACTGGAAGCTTCCGCCGACATCGACCTTGTGGAAGCCACCATGTATAAGAATATTGCAGATTTCCTGTCACCGCAGGTCACGTTTTATACGCTGGAGGAAATGCGCACAAAATGTGAGGATTTTCCACAGTACACCATCAGTGAAATACGAAAATCAAAACACACCTTTATCATCGACCGGAAACTGGAAGAGGACCTCAACGTGGATGACACCATCAGTGTGATTGGTGCGGGAGAGGATGACGACCAGTATACCGTGAAATGTATCCGCGCCAACCGGGAGAATCCGGACTTTACCGATATTGAGATCGTTGAGGATATCCCGACGAATGACTTCGGGGAAGGAGCGTTCCTGATCCGTGGCACGATCGACGAGAATGCATGCCTGACGGTGGATAAGATATTTGAAGGCCCCCTGTTGAAACACGGCTTCATAGATGATGAAGAACTGGAATTGGCAAAACGGAGAAAGGTGATCCATGTCTCAGACCTGATCCGTATCATCATGGATATCGAAGGTGTCATCGCGGTAAAATCGATACAGATCGCCAACCGGCCGCAGGATAATGTGGATGGTATCGAGTCGAAAAGTGTTAAATGGTGCCTCGAACTGGCGATGGAGCACAATTACGTTCCCCGGCTGAACATTGACGACAGCAAGGTGACCTATTTCAAGGACCAGTTGCCTTTCCTCGCTGACCGGGAAGAAGTACAGACATTGATCGATGAGATGGAAGCCGCTGACAGGCCGCAGAAAATCAGGTACCCGGTTATGGATATACCTATCCCTGCCGGAGAGTTTAAGGAGATCGAACAGTACACCAGCGTCCAGGAAGAATTCCCGCTCTTCTTTGGAATAGGAGTGGAAGGAATTCCCGGCCTGTCATCCCTGGAAGGGGCGGAACGCCAACAAAGACTTTCGGAAGTTTACCAGCTTAAGGAATATCTGTTGTTCTTTGACCAGTTGCTTGCCAATTATCTCTCCCAGCTTGCACATGTCAAGGAGCTTTTCTCCATGAATGGCGAACGGGATGAATTCGGGCAGTACCTTATCGACCGAACCTACTTCACACAACCCCTGTTCGATATCATCCCCAATTCCGACCCACTTTACGTGGACAAAGGCGGGCATACGGTAGCTCTTCAACAGCTTACTGAGGACAAGGCACTTTACGAAAAAAGGCGCAATAAATTCCTCGACCACCTGCTTGGCCGCTTTGCGGAGACCTTTGCTGATTACGCCATGTTATCATATAAGATGTCAGGAAAGAAAGCTGCCGCCGACCTGATCGAGGACAAACTTCGCTTCCTGGATAAATATCCTGAACTGAGCTCAAGACGCGGGCTGGGGATGAACTATTTCGACCCGTGCGAGATCTGGCATTCTGACAATGTATCAGGCCTCGAAAAACGGGTATCCCTCTTATCGGGCATCCAGGAGAGATTAGCGGGAGAACTGCGGTTCAGCGATAACTTTGTTATCGTAGCGCCCGCCACCAGCGGCGACCCGTACCAGCTACAGATCAATAACGATGCAGCGGTCACACTTTTTGTAGCCGACATGCTGGAAACAGAAGATGATGCCCGGCTGGCAGCCGAAAAGATAATCGTCAACGGGGTTACCAAGGACAATTATCTGATCATTGATACAGATAGCGGTTTTGCCGTTATACTCAGTTGCGCAGAGAATATCCTCGCCGTGAGCGACCGCAGCGACTTTGCCTCGGATGCCCCGGGAGGTGATGCCGATCTGATGATCGATGAAATGATCGCACTGATGGAGAGGGAATTTTATAACAACCCGCTCTCCAATCGTAATAACCTCACCTGTCCCCTGCTCAATTTCTTTGACGTGGAAGTCTCGGCAGATATGTCCCCTGTGGCGCCTGACCCTCCCACCTATACCATCGCGTTCACTTTGTACCGTGAAGCATTTGATTTTAACCCGGGCGGCGAACTGCTGACAGGAAGCGTAACTGAAGATGCGGAAGCCGGCGACTCCGAACCTGAGGTCCTTGGCAAGGCAAATGACAGGATCTACGATGTATTGTGGAATGTCATAAACAATGGCAGCGCCCGGGGTCATTACGTGTTTGACCCTCCAGAAGCGCCGTTCTCTTCTCCTTATCACTTCCTGGTCACCGACCGGTTTGGCGATGAAATCGCGAGAAGTGTGGAGGCAGACTTCAACGACAGAATTGCCGATGAGGCCGCCAACCTCGTTTCGGGTGTGGTAACGGTCAGCGGATCCACAGATAATGACGGGGATTATACCGTGACATCGGCAAGTGCATCCGGACCTTTTGTAACGCTACAGGTAAGTCCTTCACCGACACCTCCCGTTTTCGACGGACAACTGTCATGGACCGAAAACTTTAGCATTACAGCCGTAGACCGCACAAACCGTACTTTCGAGGTTGCACAGGACATCACCGCCGTTCGCAGGAAAGGAGATACCATTAGGGTTGAATCTTCCGATAGTAATGATGGGACCTACACGATCCTCAAACTGGAGACCGACGGCTCTTCCACAACGATATATGTCAAAGAGGTTATCCCTGCAG
>JARRQC010000213.1:3182-7651 GCA_037382165.1 bacterium
TCGATATAACCAGCGTGGGTGCCGATTCTTTTACATTTGCCGGCCTTGCGGATGAAAAGGCAGTGGTTGATATGATCGCGTTTATCCGTGAAAAGTTCTTTTCCCATGAAGGGATGCATGTGGTCGAACATGTGCTGCTGCGTCCACGTATCGATGAACCTTTGTTCGTCGAAGTGCTCGCCCCCATTCTCATTGAAGGGCTTGCCGGCGACGGGGACCTTTTATTTGAGAAAAGCCTTCCCATTGTCAGTACGCAGATTTCTGACAGCAGCATAGCCGTCGCGGGTGACATCACCGCCGAGATCGCAAGCAATGATATACGAATCGACGGAGGAAGTTTCAACGATGGTGACTATATCGTCGATAGTTATTCTTTCGACGGAACCCATACGGTCATCAGAACAAAAACATCCGAGACCGCGATCCTTTACAACCTCCCGGATGGAAGTTATCCCCTGGGAGACCTCTACTTTATCAGAAAAGCACCCATAACGGGATTAACTGCTGCCTCCAACATGATCGTGGTGACAGAAAGTGATGCACAGGACCTTTCCGATGGCGACATCATTGAGATCACCGGATCAGCGGATGGTACGAACGACAAAAGATTTGTCGTGGAATCTGTCAATCTGAACGGCTCGGATGTAGAGATCACCATCGATGGTGTGGAAGTTCTTGTCCGCGATGAACTGCTCCCGATCAACATCGACCAGGATTGCGAAAGTTGTCAGATCAAGGATCCATACTCCTATATTGCTTCCGTCATCCTGCCCTATTGGCCGGACCGGTTCATCAACCTTGACTTCAGGAAGTTCATGGAACGCACCCTGCGCCGCGAAGCTCCGGCACACGTGCTGCTGAACATCTGCTGGATAGACTGCCGCCAGATGGCCGAATTTGAGATGATGTTCAATCGCTGGCTGGTCGAGATCGGCAGGGAAGAGATTGACAAGGTAGCACTCTCCCAGGCACTTTCTGACCTGATTGACATACTCACCAGGCTACGGAACGTATACCCCACGGGCACACTACACGATTGCGAAGCGGATGAAACGCTGGAAGGAGCGATCATATTAAATAACTCTGTATTAGGAACATTTTAAAATCTACGATAATGGGCACGATAATTAGTAACTACCCTGTATTTGAGAAGAACCAGGTACTGACCGAATCTCAGCTCAACCAACTTGTAAAATACCTGGACCAGCAAAACAGGCTTACAAGGGTGAGCCTGATCGGCCTGGGGATCGTTTGCGGCCTGGATGTCCTGTGTGAGTCGGAAGACACACTCACCATCACCAAGGGCGTCGGGATAACTTCCGAAGGCTACCTGATCCAGATGGGCGATTGCGTGACCACCCGGTACAGGGAATATATCAAGCCATCATCGGTAAGCTATCCACCCTTCGAAGATCCGGTAACCCATGAACAGGATATTGAACTGCTCGAGTTGCTCACCGAGGAAGCCGCCACCGATACCGATGAGATCATATTCGAATTGAACTCAGAGGTGCTGGACGGAAAGATCGTAATGCTCTACCTCGAGTGTTTCGACAAGGACCTGAAATCCTGTATCGGTAAAAATTGTGATGAGCTGGGGATCGACCGGATATTTACCATCAGAAAGTTACTCATCGGTCTTGAAGACCTCCTGAAAGTGATGGAGCGGACGAACGGCGGAATGCCAGATGCGCTATATATCGACAAATTCAAACTTCCCCACCTTGTCGTACCCAGGCCCAGTTTTAAGTATAAGGGAGCCGAATCGAAAACCTATTATGCGATGGGACTGAACTACCTCGATCCATTGCAGAGCTATGCTTATAAGTTATTCGATCAACTCATCAACACTTATGATGTCTATCAGCCTATACTTGAAGATATTTACGGAGAAAACCCCTTTACCTCTTCCATCCTGAGCAATGCAGTTGAGGAAATCCAGCAATATTTCATGGACTTCATCGAATTTGCAGAACCTGTTTATGGCGTGCAATATATCTATGACTTTATCAGGGATCTGACACTCGCTTACAATGAATTTAAGGAAGTAGCATTTGACCTGGCGGCGATTTGCTGCCCCGATATGACCAGGTTCCCAAAACACCTGCTCCTTGGAGAAGCCTGCGAATTTGATGGGGAATGTGAGCGTTCTGCCTACAGGCATTATTTCGTGGCTTCACCTGTCCTCAACAACCAACAGGAGAAACTTGAGAAGGTGAAATTCCTTCACAAGCGACTGGTGCTGATGATCGAACAATTCAGTATATCCAGGATACGCGACGAAGGTGAATTGAAAATAAAGGTAACACCCAGCAAAGAAAAAATGGGATACCTCTCGCAAAGAACCATTCCTTTCTATTACGATACAAAACAGGAAAGTGAGTTTGAGAACCTGACCACCCTTGAGAAGAACTGGGATTATGAGGTTTTCAGGAAGTGTATTTCTTCAGACGACCCTTTGCAAATGTCTTACGATAACCACTCCGTCGGCAGGTCCGCTGCAAACCCCGTTTCTAATCCGCTTGGATTTGACCTTGACCAGTTCAACTTCTTCCGGGTTGAAGGTATTCAGGGAAAACCGCTGAAGGAAGTGACCAGCAGCCTGATGGAATTGAGATATCAAACCAACCTTCCTTTCAATATCAAAGCTGTCTATTTTGGCGACCTTGTTGAAGAAGAGTTCAGGGAAGAGTGTGCTTTTGCTGACCTGCAGCCTTCTTACAGCATCTGGCGTAACAAAGCTTTATTGTTTATTAACAACCTGGTACGTACCAACAAGAATGCGGAAACGATCGTACTAAACCGTGACGAACTTTATAATATGGGTACACGGGATTTTGCCTCCTTCGGTTCATCATCTGCAAAAAAATCAGCAGGAAATTCACGTAACGAAAAATCTTCTTTTTCAGGTACCTCGGAAAAGAAAACCCTTTTTAACCTGGGGAATCTGTCAAGGATGATGTCCATGAGGGAAAACCTTGACTTTGGCACTGCAGCCAGTGAAATTTCCAACATCAACATGACCCTCGGCAATATCATGTCAGGAGCTGAAATATCAAGGTCTGCGGCATTTGAATCCTCGCGTGACAATTCCATACGTGGCCTGTTTGATGACCTGAACAATTGCCTTCTGAATATGATACAGGCCATGCCCAATGACTTTCGGGCATTTGATATGCAGGAATGGCTTAAACATTATAAATGTGCCATGCGGATGTACATCAATACCATGAAATTCCTGGCATCCGAAACCACCAATGCGCTGGGAATGATCATTATGCATATCGTTCTGATCATACTCTGTATTCTTTTCAGGTTATTGAGGTTTATTAGCATATATCCCTACATAACCATCCGAATCCTTTATGACACGGCACAGGAAAGACTTGAAAGACTACAGACCTCATACCAGTTTTCCAGATTCCTGCGTGAACATCCGGGCATAGAACATCAGGCGGGCGCAGCACCCGGCCATACATTGATACTGGTTTATCAATTGGAACACTTGTTGGAAGAAAAAGATATCGAACTGGGTATTTTTGGTGATGGCTCTTTCTTTAAAAAGTTACGGAAAGGAAAAGGTGAAGCCAATTTCCTGGGCAAGGGGTTTGAAATTGGAGACACTCCTTCCGATGAGCAAATTCTTGAAATTTCTTCCGCAATGGTTGACAATGTCGTGGCAGATTTTACCCTCCCCTATGTTTGTTGTGATGAGTGTGGTGACATGCCTCACAGTCCGGTAACGCTCGATCCGCTGGCAACACCCATCTGTGGAGTTGTCCAGTATATTGCACAGGGCAAAACCGGTGACGACACGCTCCCCTGGGATTACAAACCCCTCAACATCAGGATATTGAATGACCTGTATGACCCGAATATCTACCAGGTCAGATTACCGGAAGGAGAGCAGCCCAATTTTGGCACCTACACTTTCGAAAGAGGTGTATATGATCCGGACCCTGACAAGGAATCACAGATCTTCAGGTATGTAGTGGATGAAGGCCTGCTGCTGGAAGAGATGGAGATCAATTCAGACTTTTTCATCATTGATGAATTTGGTTACGAGATATACGACCGCCGGCGTGACGAAGTGGTCGATTCTGATAAGATCAGCATCTTTATCCCCGTTGTACCCATCGGCGAAGCAGAAACCGCCACCGTTACCGGATCGGTAAGCACATTCAATCCGCAGGGAGAACAGATATTCATTCCGGGAGTGAATGTTTCCATCAGGGAGACCAACCAGGGAACAACCACAACCGAGAATGGCCAGTACACAATAACAAATGTTCAGCCAGGCACCTACACCATGATGGCCAGCCTGACCGGTTACGAATCGAATGTGAAGGAAGTCAATATAGCATCCGGTACGAACACGGTAGATTTCGAATTGACACCTGCCAAAGACATTAATATAGAATTTGGACGCACCTTCAAAGTGATGGGAATCCAACCGGAAACGGAGGATG
>JARRQC010000214.1:0-6148 GCA_037382165.1 bacterium
CAAAAAATGCCACTCCATGTGAAACCGGGTTAATCTATTCCCGTCTTCTCACCTGCCCCCTTATATTTTCAGGTTATAAAGATCGCAATAACAACATGGAGCAATTTGCTGATCCGGGTTTAAAACGGTTTAGTAAAACACTTCAGCTAAATGCCTGCAAGAACTTAATGAATCCGATAAATATCCCCGTAAGGAGTGCATGCATTCGGCCAATAATGATGAACCATCTCTTTGCCGCGGTGTTTAGTATATTGTAAAACACACCTTCAGAAAATGAAATCAATTGCCCTCTCCTTATTGGTGATCGCACTGAGCCTGCAAACCTTCGGTCAGTTTGAACGAAACAGTTACCAGACGCAAAAAACCAGGATCAAGGTTGGGATCGTACAGAACGGAGAGTGGTTTATTATTGAGCACCAGGACATCAACCTCGTTCTTGATTATGGATTGGGGAACCTGCAGATCAACCTTAAAAATACCGATTTCGCTACTTTGAATGACAAACAGACGGAATCGAATGATGTCCTGAATGAGGAACGTGTTTATCGTATCAAAGGGACAATACCCATTAATGATATTTTGAATCAGAAGAATATCGAAGCACAGTATTTCGTTGAATTGTTATTAGCAAACCAGGAACTTGGCATCAATCACCCTGTACGTTTCGACCTGACGGTTTCTTCACCGAACCCAAGTATCAACAAAGCAAAATTTCGCAACTTCATCCTGCACGGAACCTTCCAGAACCACGAACTCAAACTCCCCTATTTTGAGGGGTATGATGACAATATTGAAGTGTGGATCAAGTGGACAGCCTATTATGTGATTGGCTGATCCGGAAACTTTTACTTTTTATCCGGATGAATACCTTCATGTACCTACTGCAGTAACAGGGAACGAAATATCTTTTCCTACTTTGCCGGGATCAGTAATTATGAATATAAGGCAATCCCGGAAGGTTGAGTTCACCCTTTACAGGTCCATCCGGCAGTGTCCTGAGTCTTTTGGGAAGTATTACCTTTACCATGTATTAACAATCCTATTTTGAAAAAATAGATTCTTCATTATGAAAAAACGCATATTGGGCAAAACCAATTTGGAAGTATCCGCCATCGGCCTGGGCTGTATGGGAATGAGTTTTGGTTATGGCAAGCCGGCTGACAAAAAGGAAATGATCAAACTGATACATGCTGCGGTCGAACAGGGCATCACCTTCTTTGATACGGCGGAAGTGTACGGGCCGTTCACCAATGAAAAACTGGTTGGAGAAGCGCTGGCCCCTTACAGGGATAAGGTAGTCATCGCCACCAAGTTCGGCTTCCGGATCGATCCCGGAACCGGAAAGCAATCCGGCCTCGACAGCCGCCCGGAAAATATAAGAAAAGTGACGGAAGCCTCCCTGAAAAGGCTGAGGACGGATGTCATCGACCTTTTATACCAGCATCGTGTGGATCCGGAAGTGCCGATCGAAGAGGTTGCCGGCACCGTTGGTGAGCTGATCCGGGAAGGTAAGGTGAAGCATTTCGGGCTGTCGGAAGCCGGTGCGCAAACCATCCGCAAAGCGCATGCCGTGTATCCCGTAACCGCATTACAGAGCGAATATTCTTTATGGACAAGAAAACATGAAAAAGAGGTCATCCCCACGATTGAGGAACTGGGAATCGGGCTGGTCGCCTACAGTCCGCTGGGGAAAGGATTTCTCACCGGCAAAATGGATGAAAAAACCACCTTTGATGCAACCAGCAGCTGATCGACCTTTTGAAGCGGATCGCCGAGCAAAAGGGTGCAACACCGGCACAGATCGCCCTTGCCTGGGTGCTGGCCCAAAAGCCATGGATCGTACCGATACCGGGTACCACGAAACTGCACCGGCTGACAGAGAACAACGGGGCAGCAGAGATCGAACTTTCTAAAAAGGACCTGGAAGAGATTGAAACGGAAGCTTCCGCAATCAATATCCTGGGCGAGCGCTATCCCGAGCATATGGAGCGGATGACAGGACGTTGATGCAAGATCAGCTATACTTAAAGGCAAATGCCATCCTTCAAGATTAATTTCAAAGCTTTCTTACGCTATGATTGAATACCCAGGTTATTCATTTAAAAATGCTGATCAATCATCTATCTCTTAGCCCAGCCCGTAAAACACCTGGCAAGTCAGGTTGTCAGGCAATTACGCAATATTATTTTCCACCAGACGTATACAGTACTGAGCTGCGTGATAAAGAATATATCAGAATGAAAACTACCATTCCAATAGGGAGACAATATTTTCTATTTTTATATGGCACTACTACATTTGTATAGGTATTTATAACATTTTTACGAAAGCTCAAAACCAAGTGGCAACTGTGAACAGAAAAAAGAGAAGATGGCTTACAGGCCTGTCTATATTCGGCATATTGATCATCATCGTTTTATTGCTGATCCCTCCGGCAGCCAAATATATTTTCGAAAAGAACAGCACAGCCTGGGTGGGGCGTAAAGCCACCATTGAACATTTCAGCATCAATTATCTCACTTCTACTTTTCATATCAAGGACCTTCGTTATTACGAATCAGATGGTCAGGAGGTTTTCCTGAAGTTTGACACATTGGATGTCGATGGGGAATTCTGGCAACTGCTGCGTTCGAGGATAGTTATCGAAAATCTTTACCTGAGCGGACTTAAAATCAATGTCGTAGAGCAGGATACGACCTTTAATTTCAGCGATATCATAGCGCATTTTTCACCGGACAGATCCAAAAGGGAGATGGATACCGTTACCGCCGAATCGGGTTTTCTCCTGGAATTCTCCAACCTGGAACTCGCTAACGGCAGCATCAATTACCTTGATTCCGTGGTAAATGAGGAAACCACTATTCAGGACCTGAACCTGTTCATACCCTATCTCGGCTGGAGAGAAGAGGTGGATCGCGCTTCCGGGCTAAAATTCGATTTTAAGAACGGGGGATTCATTCATCTGGATGCTGACTGGGAAAGAGCGACAAAAAACCTGCAGGCATCTATACATATTGACCGCCTCGAACTGGTTAACTTTTCGGGATACCTTAAGAAATATGTCAACCTGGGATCACTGGACGGCTTATTAAATGCTGATCTGGAACTCAGGAGGCCCGGCATACATATGGATTCACTTGGTATTTCGGGCTACCTGGGCATTAAAAATTTCCATGTCACGAATGATCTCGGCGATACCCTTGGCAGCCTGGAGCGCTTGGATTTTAGTATAAATCAGGTAAAACCTCTTCAGTTGGATTTTCTAATTGATTCCCTGGTCATTGATAAACCATACCTGAATTATGTGCAGTATGATTCGGCACATTCCAGTCTGTCTGCTTTTATAAAGAAAGGTATTACCAGGGATTCCGTTGAATCCTATGACACCACAGGTTCAGAACCTGTCAGGCAAAAGGCTGAATACCATTACCAGATAGACCGTTTTGCTCTGAAAAATGGTGAAATCACTTATGCGGACAGCTCCATGGAGAAACCTTTCGATTATCGGATCACTGAACTGAATATCCAGTCTGAAGCCATTGATTCCGAGCTTGACCGGATATTGATTAACAGCGGGGCGACGCTGAATGGAAGGGGAAAGCTCAATGCTGAATTAAATATAGATCCGAAAGATCCGGCAGAACTCGACCTGTATTACGTCATAACGGATTTCCAGTTAAGCGACATTGATCCCTATTCTGATGAATATGCTGGTTTACCCATACTTTACGGGAACTTATATTACAAATCGGAAACCACCATCCGGGACGGGTTGCTGAACAGTAAGAATGAACTGATCATTGAGGGTGCTGAATTCGGTGATCAAAAAGCCGGGATTACAGACCTTCCCATCGGATTGGCCATGTTTTTCCTGAAAGATAAAAATGGTGATATAACCATAGATATACCGGTAAAAGGAGATATTAACGACCCGGAATTTTCGTTGCGTAAATTCATTTACAAATCGTTCAGCGATCTGATCGGGAAAATCGTCGCCTCCCCGTTCAAGATACTGGCCAGGACCTTTCAACTCGACCCCAAAGATATAAAGGACATCAAGTATGATTACCTGGATGCGGAACTGACGAAAAAGAAGAAAAAGCAGATTGAGGCGTTGCTTACACTTGAACAGAAAAAAGAGGATCTGGGTATTACACTGGTATATTTTAATGACGTGAACAAGGAAAAAGAAGCCATTGCCACGGACATGATCGGTAGTAAATTCAACAACAGGAAACGGGATTACCGCAAGGATAAGCAAGCTTTTGCTGAATATGTGCGAAAAAAGGTAAAGAACGATACCATGGATGTCGGCCAGGCTTGTTTGCAGCTTATCGACCCGGCCAAAGCAGATACGCTCCTGAAAGATCTGAAAAATGAACGATTCAATTCCCTGCGGGAATATTTATTTTCACTTACTGATTCGACAAGAATTGAATTGTATGTCCCTGATGAGGATGCCCAAAAAAACATAGGCAGCAAACCGGTATTCGAGATCAAATATTCGATAAGGGCGGAGAAAAAAGCCAAAGAAGACCTTGAAAAGCTGAGTGAGGATGACGGTTGAATAAAGGATGAAGAGGACGGAGGAATGGATTGGCGAAAGGCGATTGGCGATTTAAAGAAGACGGAACTCCTCATATCCTCATCCCAATACACCCTATTCCCCCCCATTCCTCATACACCCTACCTAACCTGTCTTAACGCCTGCGCGCTTGATGCCGGCACTATGATCTGCTCGGGAAGATACCTACGAGGCAAATAATAAAATTCACACACTGATAAGGCTGCAGGTTGTTGACCGGCTGGCTGCCGCCGGCATGGTCTGCATCCAGGGTAAAGGTTTGTTTTTGAGTTTTTGGCAGACTGGCTTTCACAAAACCGGCATCACTTGCACTGGAGTCCTTATCCCTGGAGGTGCTACCGCTGGCCACGGGTGCATTGAGCGGAACGGAGTGGCCGTGTGAGGGCATCTGGTTTACATTCAGGGTATTGGTTTCGCTTCCGCCTTTCTCACCAAGTCTTCTTTGACTGAGACCCGGTCCATTTCCTGGATGCATTGACACACGCCCCCGAAGGTCAGGAAGGGCAAAGGTAGTTCTGCCATCACCCCCATAAGTAGTACCCAAAATAGAGAACAAAGCTGTATTTTGCGAAATGGAAAGCAGCTGCCCATCGCAAAGTGCCCATCCGCGCGGCGCGAAATTACCCGCAAACATTTTGATAACACCGATCATTTCTTCCATGAGATTTTGTTGTTTAGTTAAAAAATAATATCGATTGCATTCAAATGTAAGCCATTATCGTCAGCAAAACTTAACCTTAACATTTGATTAACAAATAACGATAAAGCCTTTAATACGCCAGAAAAGATGACACATTGTGAATTAGAAATCAGATTTGCGATGTGATTTGAGTTTAGTGTATAAACTGCGTGCCTGTCCTGAAAAGCAAAATTACGCGTAGTTCCACTGGCTGTTAAACATTTCCGATTTCCCATCACATTCCAAATCCCCCATACAGCATACAAATCGACATTTTTGTCCGGAATGCGCTATTTTCCCAGCTTAATGATCAGCCCCGCATTGAAATCTCCCTGAACAATTGTGGTCCAGCTATTGACTGACAGTCCGCATCCGGAGCCTCCCGTTCCGATACCGCAATATCCGCCGACACCGGCAAAGGTCATGGGCAGCATCAGTCGGCCGCGAAGCATAACGCCGATGTGTTCGTTGAACATGAACTTGGCACCCAGTCCGGCAGTGATGGAAAAACGCCAGGTATCCGTGTAATCTTCCAGGCTGAAAAGGGTAGCACCCACTGAGAAAGAACCGAACGGAACAATGTTGGGATTTTGTTTGGTGATGGCACTCACGACGCCAATCTGGAAATAATTGGTGTTCACTTCTGTCTCCTCAGCTTTAAGAAACCATGGCGAACCGGTATAATTCAGGTAAGGATCGAAATTCACTTCACCTTCCATATGGGTATAATTGACCTCCACATCCATGAATTCGTGGATGGGAACGAGCAGGGAAACACCGTAATCCAAACCATCGGTGGCATTGAGCTTCCCTTCCACAAACTTGATACTTCCCCCAAACATGTAGCCGGCGAATGGCACGATCTCAATACCCTGGGCAAGGGT
>JARRQC010000215.1:0-5974 GCA_037382165.1 bacterium
GGCGCCGAAAAGGCGTGGAAACAAATGCCGCTGTCACAGGCGGACGGTGTACCGGTCTATTCTTACCGCGTGTTCACCATCGAACCGGGGGGCTTCACACCTTACCACCAGCACCCTTATGAGCACATGAATTACATCATTGAGGGGGAAGGTGCGCTGGTGTACAAAGACGGGACTGAGCGGCCGCTGAAAGGCGGTGACTTCGCGCTGGTCGACCCGAGCGAGAAACACCAGTACCGCAACAAGTCGGCCGACAAGCCCTTTGTGATGATCTGCGGCGTGCCGAAAGAGTATGAGTGAGTGAGGTGGAAATTAAGTGGAAATTTGATCATCTAAAGACCAAGCTAATTTCATCATTCATCATTCCTTTGGCTGAGGTATTTCCCCACCAGGAGGGCGATGATCATGGTCAGGTACAACTGGCCGGCAACGCTGAAAAAGATCGACAACATCCGGGCTACAGGGGAGATGGGGGTAATGTCACCATAACCCAGGGTTGTCATGGTCACAAATGAATAATAGATGAAATCGAACCGGCCGGAAGGACTTTCACCGGGATAGTTATACGCGTCAGGATCTAACCGGTAGACAATGAAGAAAAGTATGGAAGCGGCAATTCCGAGCAGCAGGTACACATTGATCGATTCGAGGAATTCCCTTAAACCTACTTCCCGGCTGGAAGCCACACGTATCACCAGCATTACAACGACAATGAAGAAAAAAGCCATGGCCAGCACCCCGCTGATCGTCGACAAAGCGCTCAATTTCAAAAGCTCGGCTATCCAGGTGAGAATCACCAGAGCGATAGGCAGGTAAAGCCATGCAGCCCCTTTTCTCCGGATGGTGAAGACCGAAACGACAATGATTAATGACATAAAAGTGAAGTACACTTCGGACATATCGGCCAGTTGGGTGAATAATCCGATGACAAATATGAAAATGACACTGAGCGCGAGCAGGACCAGGTTATGTCTTGTGCGGCTATCGAGATGTTTTGGCATAGCAAGGGTTTTGAGCTACCCAAAGATAAGGAATGCTTTTAAAGCGGCATACGCACACAATCTTCTTATCTTTGCAGGCTAAATATTTGAAAATAAGAAATTTGAGTTATCAGTACAGTAAACTGGAAAATGGCATCCGGCTGGTCCACCGGAAGGTGAAAGGCAGTGTCTCGCATTGCGCCCTGATGGTTAACACCGGCTCGCGGGATGAAAAACCCCATGAGAACGGCATGGCCCATTTTATTGAACACATGATCTTTAAGGGGACCAGGAAAAGGAAAGCCTACCACGTGCTGAGCCGTATTGAAAATATAGGAGGTGACCTGAATGCTTTCACTACCAAAGAAGAAACCTGTATCTACGCCTCCTTCCTGAGTCCCTACTATGAACATTCGCTCGAATTGTTTGCCGATGTCGCCTTCAATTCTGTTTTTCCGCAAAAGGAGATCGCCAAGGAAAAGGATGTGATCATCGATGAGATCAATTCATACCAGGACAGCCCGGCAGAACTGATCTTTGATGATTTTGAGGACTTGCTCTTCCGGGACCACCCCCTGGGTAGGAATATTTTGGGGACGATTGAAACGGTGGGCGGTATCCGGCGAAACGATATTTTCCGGTTCATCAAGAACAACTACAGCACGGATCAGATGGTGATCGGATCGGTTGGCGATATTCCGTTCAAAAAACTGGAAACCCTGGCCCGGAAGCATTTTGGTAGCATACGTCCGTCCGGTGCTTCCCATGGGAGGAAACCGTTCAGCCTTTACCTGCCGAAAAATCACAGCACACAAAAAGATTCTTACCTGACCCATGCCATCACAGGTAACCTGGCTTACCCGAGAAACCACCCGAAAAGGCTCACACTGGCGGTTGTCACCAACCTGCTGGGTGGTCCGGCGCTGAATTCCCGGCTGAATCTCGCCATCCGCGAAAAATACGGCTATGCCTATTCCATCGAAGCCGTCTATCAGCCTTATTCGGACACGGGCATGTTCGGGGTATACCTCGGCACCGACAGGAACAACATCGAAAAAAGCCTCCGGCTGGTGCACAAGGAACTGAAAAAGTTGAGTGATCAAAAGCTGGGCACCATGCAGCTTCATCGTGCCAAAAGGCAGGTAATGGGGCAGCTGGCCATCAGCCTCGAATCAAGACTGAGTGAGATGCTGGGAATAGCCAAAAACCACCTGCATGATGGTTATGTAAAGACGGTGGAAGAGATCATGGAAGAGATACATCAGATCAGTGCCGGGGATGTCCTGGAGGTGGCAGAAGAAATTTTTAACCCGGATCAGATGAGTAACCTGGTTTATCAATCCAAAGAAGAAGCATGACAGAGAAAAGAATAGAAGAATACATTCAAAAGCACACCACGCCGGAAAACGGGCTGATGAAGGAGATCAACCGCGAAACGCACCTGAAGACTTTTTACCCCAATATGCTGTCCGGTCATGTCCAGGGTAAATTCCTGGAGATGATCAGCCACATGATCCGTCCGCGCAGGGTCCTTGAGATAGGCACCTTCACAGGCTATTCGGCGATCGCACTGGCCTCGGGGCTGACCGTTGACGGGAAGGTCATCACGATAGATGTAAATGATGAATTATCCCGGATGGTGAAGGATTTTATCCGAAGGGCGGGTCATTCAGATAAGATCGACCTTTTCATCGGTGATGCACTGGAGATCATCCCCACCCTTCAGGAGGAGTTTGACCTGGTCTTCATCGATGCCGACAAGGAACAATATGTGGACTATTATGAGCTGGCATTCCCAAAACTCAGAAAGGGCGGATTCATCCTGCCGACAATGTGTTGTGGAGCGGCAAGGTGCTTGAGCCGGATGAGTTATCAGATAAGGAAACCCGCGGCATTAAAGCTTTCAACACACACCTGCGCAAGGACGAACGGGTAGAGCAGGTGATGCTTACCGTACGTGATGGCCTGCTGCTGGCCAGGAAGTTATAAGATTTCCGCTTTTCGGCGTAAAGCTTTTCGGGATTTGCAATCCCGAACTGAAGCACTGCGGATCTGCGATCCGCGAAAAAGAATCCGCTAAAAACGTATTAATTCGTCTTGAACTTATATTTCACCAGGCTGAGGTCCTCATTGGCCTTGACGATCTTCTTTTTCAACCCCTCTTTATGCGCTTTCACTTTCTTCATCAGCTCGCTATCTCCTGTAGCGATCATCTGGGTGGCGAGGATGGCTGCATTAAGCGCTCCGTCAATCGCCACGGTAGCGACCGGGATGCCCGGAGGCATTTGCACGATGGCGAGCAATGAATCCATGCCATCCACTGAAGCGTTGATCGGTACGCCGATGACGGGCAGCGGGGTCATAGCAGCAATAACACCGGGAAGATGGGCGGCCATCCCCGCGCCGGCAATGATCACCTTGATGCCGTTGGATTCGGCCTTTCTGGCAAAACGCTCCACCTCATCAGGTGTCCTGTGTGCCGAAAGGGCGTTCATTTCAAAGGGGATTTCCATTTCTTCAAAAAAGGCGGCAGCTTTTTCCATTACCTTCAGGTCTGAAGTGCTGCCCATAATGATGCTAACCAGGGGTTTCATATACATGGATTATTTAGATTTGGCAAAAATAACCTTTCCCCCCTTGATAAAAAAGGCGAAACCTTAACTTTGTGATCCCTGTAAGGGCAATTATGGCAAAACCAGGCAGAATACGTGTTCACGATAAGGTCTTTGAACGATCCATCGAATTCCATGAGATTGATGCCGTCATCGAAAGGATGGCCGGAGAACTGGAACAGGATATCGGCGGGAGAAATCCACTCTTTCTGGCGATTCTCAATGGGGCTTTCATGTTCGCAGCCGACTTGCTCAAAAAGATCCCTTTCGCCTGTGAGATATCATTTGTCAAGGTGGCATCCTACACGGGAACCGAATCGACCCAAACGGTACGTCAGCTGATCGGGCTGGATGAAGATATTTCCGGAAGGACGGTGGTGATCCTTGAGGATATCGTCGACAGTGGTTTGACCATTCGTGATGTACGCAGTTTTTTGCAAGAGAAAAATGCCGGGGAAGTGCTTATTGCCACGCTGTTGCATAAACCGGAAGCCTTCCGTGGAGATTATCCCATCGATTATGTGGGCATGGAGATCCCCAACGATTTTATTGTGGGGTATGGACTGGATTACAACCGGCACGGACGGAATTACAGGGACATTTATAAAATAGTAGAATAACACAAAACATTATGCTGAATATTGCACTCTTCGGCCCGCCGGGAGCGGGTAAGGGAACCCAGTCGAAAAAGCTGCTGGAAAAGTATAACCTGACCTATATCTCAACGGGACTTCCGGCCGCGCCGACGATACACTGGATGTGATCAAGGTAAGGCTGAAGGAATACGAAGAAAAAACAAAACCGGTCGCCGACTTTTATGCCAAGAAGAATAAGTATTTTAAAGTCAACGGGGTGGGTGAGATCGACGATATCTTTGACAGCATTGTCCATACCATCGAAAAGAACCGGAAGAAAGAATTTACCAACATTGTCATCCTCGGCAAGCCCGGTTCCGGGAAAGGTACCCAGGGTAAGATCCTTGCAGACAAGCACAACCTGGTCTATATTTCAACCGGTGCGATGCTCCGCCAGGAGGTGGCCAACGACACCGAAATAGGCCGGATCGCCAAACCTTACATGGATAAGGGACAGATCGTTCCCGACGAGATACCGATCAAACTGATCGAGCAAAAAATAGAAAGCAACCCGAATACGGAAGGTTTTGTATTCAAGGGCTTCCCCAGGACGATCGTTCAGGCCTATATCCTCGACGGGCTGTTGCAAAGGGAAGACATGGAATTGTCGGGTATGATCGAAATGCGCATATCCACGCTGGAAGCGGTAAAACGCCTTTCTACCCGTGCCCATACCGACCGGGCAAGACCTTACGATATGACAACAGACCTGATCGTCGACCGCCTGGAGCAATATCGCCTGAAGACCCTGTCTGTAAACGAATATTATAAGAAACAGGGAAAATTTCATTCCGTCAAGGCAACCGGCAGTACGGAGGAGGTCCTTGAACGTCTTTCACAGCAGATCAAAGAGATCACCCGGATGAATTATTGAGAAAGGAAATGGGTATGGCGTGATGAGATATGAGGATATGAGAAAATGGGAATCAGAATAGTACCTCGTAATTCGGAACCTAGTCGGCAGTCAACACCCCGCACCCGCGCACCCCGTAACCCGCAACCCCGCACCCATTCAGGCTTTGTAATACCCTTTTTCCGAGGCTTCCTTCAGGGCATTGGTAATGCCTTTCTTATTGATGATACGGATGCCGGCGGCACTTACCTTCAGTGTGATCCACTTGTCCTCTTCAGGAATGTAGAACTTCTTGGTCTGGAGGTTGGGATGAAATTTCCTGCGTGTCTTTATGTTGGAGTGGGAAACGTTGTTTCCGCTGATCACTTTCTTTCCGGTTATCTGACAAACTTTTGACATCTTTCCTGCGTTTTAGTACTGCTCAAAATTTTGGGAGTGCAAAGAACGGAATTATTTTTGAATTATCAAACACCAAACGACTGAAAATATCCTAACGGGAATAATTTCCTGAGTAAATCCCACTAGCGGTTGTCATACATCTCCCCGTAATACTTCTGGTATTCCCCCGAAGTCACATGGTCCAGCCACTCCTGGTTTTCCAGGTACCACTCGATGGTTTTCTCGATACCTTCTTCAAACTGCAGCGAGGGCACCCAGCCCAGTTCCTTTTGCAATTTGGATGAGTCGATGGCATAACGCAGGTCATGGCCGGCCCTGTCCGTGACGTAAGTGATGAGCTTTTCCGACTCGCCTTCGGTCCTGCCTAACTTTCGGTCCATCACCTGGCACAATACCCGGATCAGGTCAATGTTCTTCCATTCGTTATGCCCGCCGATGTTGTAGGTCTCCCCGATCTTATCGCTGTGGTAAATGACATCGATGGCCCTTGCATGG
>JARRQC010000216.1:0-4318 GCA_037382165.1 bacterium
ATAAAAAAACCCCCGCAGCTTACGCGACGGGGGTTTAAGGGTTGGCGATGACCTATCCGTCGGCAGCCGGACAAGCTTTTTCCACCGGTCAGGGCAGCCCCGATTGCTATTGGGGTCGGTGCGTGCCCGTCTGCCTAAGCTGTACGGCGGGCAGGCAGTAGTGAATCAGGGTTACTGTGTTAACGGTTGTTGCAGGGGTTGACATGGTTACACCCGAATGCCGACTGGAGACTGGGTTGCGGCGTGCGGGTGTAACCATGTCAACCCCCGCAACAACCGTTAACACAGTAACCCTGATTCACTCCTGCCTGCCCGCCGTACAGCTTTGGCAGACGGGCACGCACCGACCCCGATAGCAATCGGGGCTGCCCTGACCGGTGGAAAAAGCTTGTCCGGCTGCCGACGGATAGGTCATCGCCAACCCTTAAACCCCCGTCGCGTAAGCTGCGGGGGTTTTTTTATGGAAACAGGAACCAGGTAAAAAAAGGCTTTATGCAGCTTCTATTGCTCTCTCCCCTCGTACCCCGCAACCCAAAACCCGTCCCACATCCCCATCCCAAACTTCCCTGTCACTTTCTGCAGAAAAATTGTTACAGAATAAATTTTGCATATATTTGGAAAGGTTCTAAATAAAAGGGAACTTTTTACACTGAAGAAACGTATAAGCTTTTCAATAAATAAGCTTGGAAATAGCTGTAAATACACTACCGGAAGATGGAATTTAAGATCAACATCGTGTCAGATGACCAGGATTTCGCACTCCAGCAAACCAAAAATCTCAAGAACTGGATCGAAGATGACGAAGAAATCGAACAGGTGAAAGTAAACCAGGCCCGAAAGGAACTGGAAGAGGATGATGCCGGCGGTGGATTATTGTCCATATTGCAGGTCATTGCCGGCGCAGCGCTGGAACCCATCGCCAAAACCATCCAGGTGTGGATGCAGGAACGCACCAAACGATCAACCTCCGAATTCAGTGTGGAACTGGAAAGCCCCGACGGGAAGAAATTCAAGATCAATTCCAAAAATATCGGCAATGATGAGAAGGCTTTCGTCAATGAGATCATCAGCCGTTTTGAAGGAAAACAAGACTATGACTATAAAATAACCGAATCCTGATTATTGATTTGATACAAACTATATCTCTGCCTCTGCTTAAAAAATGACACCCGAAAATACCTACGCCTTTCTCATAGCGGTTGAAAACTATTCCAAGGATGATCAACTGCATCAGCTGCCGCATTCCTTCAACAATGTAGCTGCACTGCATAAGGTCCTGAAAGGCTCTACGGTGGGTTTGCCTAAGAAAAACATCAAGACCGACTTCGATCCCACCAATGCTACTGAACTCATTGAGAAGCTTCAAAATCATGTAGACGACGATGAGGCAAAAACCCTGATCATCTATTATGCCGGCCATGGTGTACTCGATGATGATGGAAGCCATTACCTGACGCTTACCAATTCCACCGTTAAAAACATCGCCATCAATGGCCTCGATATTAACTACCTGAACAAGGCTTTTGCAAATAAGAAAAACCTGAACCTGATCCTCATCCTGGATAGCTGCTTCAGCGAAAGCGCCTTTGAAAGCTTCAAGGCGAGGAACTACCTGGTTATCGCTTCCTCAGCAAAAAACCGCACCTCCAAATACCCTGTCGATGCGGACTACTCCGCCTTCACACAGGAACTGATAACCATTCTCAAAGATGGCATCGATAACAAATCGGAATACCTGACATGGAAGGATGTCTACACCGGACTGAAGAACAACCTGAAAGAGAAGGGTTTTCCCCAGCCAAGGATCAGTGCGCAAAATGAGGTCGATATGCTGGAGATTGCCCGCAACAATTTCAACAACGCAGAAGTGAGCCTCGACGACCAGTGGGTGAAGATCATCAAGGAGGACATGGGAAAGAACAACCCTCGCTTCAAGGAAAAGGTTATCGGGATCCTTAACTCGGGAAGCCCGCAGACTGTCAACAAGCTGAAGGAGCACCTGCTCAACTCCTTCCCCTACCCTATCGCCTACTATCTAAACAAGGTCTTCGAGAAAAATCCAACCCCTGAAACCTATATTGAACTTTACGAGAACATTATAAGATTCCTTTTTACCATCGGTTTCATAGAGTTTGAGCAGGTAAAACAAAGCAAAGGGCTGAAGCCCGGAGACATGTTCAGGCAACACATCCTCAACTTTGACGAACCCGACCATGAATTTTACTTTGGCATGCTCGAAGCCCTGTCGAACGAGTTCAAAACCCATAAGGTCTCCTGGTTCCTGAAGGAATTCGATTACTTCGACAAAGAATTCCTGGTCATCCTCAAGAACCTGGAAGAGCAGCGGAAAAATAAGGAATCGAATCTGGCCTCCCTGCGCACCAACATCTTTAAACTGATCTCCAAACTGGACTTTCTTCTGGACTATAAGCTGGTTTCTGTCAAGGATGTCAACCTGAGCTACCGGAAATATGATTCCATATCTTACAACCACAGCGTCAGTATATTGCAGGGTACGGGACACACCCAATACGAGGTGTGGGACGAGGTGAGCGAACCCTGGCAAAAGGCTTTTGTGCGGCATGATACCGCCAAGAATAACCGGTCGGTGTTGTTCCTTAATTGTGGCGACACGGAACAAATCGAATACCTCAACCTGTGGCCGCTGATCATCGATAAGAATGTCCTCGACCAGAAAGCCAACACCCCACAAATCTTCCTCTATGCCGGCAAGGATGAACAGGATAATTACCTCTACCAGAACATCAGGGATACAGAGGTCATTGGCAAGAAGACCTACAGTGAGTTGGAGGCGTTTGCCGCCACCAGTAAGATCGAGAAGTTTAACGAGATCTTTGCCGTATGAGCCGCAGGAATCCCATAAAATTCCTGGATTCATATACCCGAGAGGATAAGGATATCTTTTTCGGGCGGGACAAGGATACTGCTGGCCTCTACGAAAAGGTGAACAAATCGAAGGTTGTGCTGCTATATGGACTCAGCGGCACCGGCAAGACCAGCCTCATTCATTGTGGCCTGGAGAACAAGTTTGAAGAGGGACAGCGGCAGTTCATCTATGTCCGTCGCGGGAGCAACCTGAATCAAACGCTGCAGGAAACCATTACCTCCCTCGCAGGCACCCTGATCCATCCCAACGCGGACATCACCGAAAGGCTGGAGATCCTCTATTTCGATTACCTGAAGCCCATCACGCTCGTCTATGACCAGTTTGAGGAACTATTCATTTCTGGCAGCTATGATGAAAAGACGGAATTTATCAATACGGTGGCCAAAATCGTCGAATCGGGCTTAAAAGTGAAACAGATCTTCAGCCTGCGGGAAGAATACCTGGCCCACATGGATGAATTCGAGGAAAAGATCCCCATGATCTTCGACCACCGGTACCGGCTGGAGAAGATGCGACGGGGAACTCTTGAGGAGGTCATTGACAGGATTGCGGAGACAGGTGGTGTGAAACTTGAGGACGAAAGTATCCCCGGTATGATCATCGACAACATCTCCGACCGGAAAGGAAACGTGGAACTCCCCTACCTGCAGGTGTACCTCGACAAACTCACCCGCCTGGCGGAACGTTCGAAGAACAAACAATCCTTCACTGTCAAGCTGGTTGAACAGGCCGGCGAACTGGAAGATGTGCTCGGCGACTTCCTTGATGAACAGATCACAAGGATCGAAGGGATTACCGGAAACCGGGAAGCGATCAATTTCATCCTCAAGCAACTGATCACCCCCGATGGCACCAAGCGTCAGGTCACTTTGGGACAGCTGAAGGTCCATCCTTCCTCAAGTGAGAACCAACTTCGGGAGATCCTGAAAGAGCTGGAACTGTCGAGGCTGGTCAAACTGGAAGACGGCATCTACGAACTGTCGCATGACAGCCTGGCGCAGATGGTAGCGGAAAAGAGGACCGCGGAAGAGATCCAACTGATCGAAGTGATCAAATTCCTTCGTAATGCCTACAATACGTTCCGGCAGACCGATACCCTGCTGGACAGGAAGCAATTGAAATATATCCAGCCCTTCCTGCAAAGGCTGGACCTGTCGGAAGAGGAGATGGTGCTTATCCGGAAGAGTCGGAGAAAGGAACATAACCGTAAGGTCAGCTTGTGGGCGATTGGTATCGCCCTGTTGCTGGCAATACTTGCGGGCGGCTGGTACTGGCAGTTTGACCGCTATCGCAGCATCATCAGGGAGGCCGACACACAATTTGCTGACGCCGAATACGGGGATGCGAAGACCAACTACATGCGGGCACTCGATATCTATGTTCCTGGAAAGGAGAAGGCACGCACAGGGC
>JARRQC010000217.1:0-2440 GCA_037382165.1 bacterium
GTAAACCTCACCGCTCCGAATCCGGTTCGCCAGAAAGAGTTCGCAAGTACACTTGGAAAAACACTGGGCAGGCCATCGTTTATGCCGGCGCCTGCTTTCGCACTCAGGATTTTACTGGGTAGCGAACGGGCAAAGGACCTGCTGCTCTCAGGCAAACGGGTAGTACCGGAAAAACTCCTTCACGGGAACTTCAGCTTCCAGTATCCAGACCTGGAAAGCGCGCTGGAAGAAATCTATGGATGAGTTTCAAATTAACCACCTCGGGGCAGACCTGCCCGCCGCACTGCTCAGGCAGGCGGGGTTCACGAGGTATCTTAAGGTATTTTTCATTTATTATACGCTGTAGAACTGCGGGGAATGTAACCCTGAGATCCCTCTCCGGATAGCTATCAGAACCGTATTCGGGATCCCTGCCTGCACTGACGTTTCGGCAGGCAGGCCCGCCTGCCAAAGCGAAGCGACGTGCAGGAGTTTGACTCAAAAACCTACGATTCCTCTTCCTGTCAATACCTGTACTCCTTCACTTCCCGGACTGAAATCCGGACTTGCTGATAAATTGTATTCCTGATTTATGCTTTGCAGTCGCAGCTTTTTGTATTTCAATCCAAAGATCTTTCTATTGCGCTTCTATTCAAAATCTAAACTGAACCATTTCCCCGCAAACCCGGACTGAAGTCCGGGGCCACTGATGACTGGTATTTCGGATTTCCGTTTTGCGTTTGCATCTTCTCGCATTTCCCCATTCCTCATCTCCAATTTCCTTACCTTTGACTACAAATCCAATTCACCCATGAACATCCTCGGTAACCTCATCTGGCTCATCTTTGGCGGTTTCGCTGTCGCCATTGAATATTTTGCGGCAGGACTCGCACTGATGCTCACCATCATCGGTATCCCCTTTGGTCTGCAATCCATGAAAATGGGGGTGCTGGCCCTGTGGCCATTCGGTAGTGAAGTGAGAAGGACCGAAATGGCCGGCGGCTGCCTCTCAACCATCATGAACATCATCTGGGTCTTGTTCTTCGGGATATGGATCGCACTGACACATCTTGCTTTCGGCATTCTCCTGTCGATCACCATCATCGGCTTACCCTGGGGTATGCAGCACTTCAAGTTGATGCAAATCGCCATCACCCCTTTTGGCAGGACGATAGAGCCGTTGCTGACTTGAGAACCAGGAGTCAGGAACCAGGAATTAAGGTAGCACACAATTGACGGGCTTCATTTGAACCATTGCTTCAGCGACCTGATTATTTGATTCCCGTATTCCCTCATATCCACAAATCCTCATTTTCTAATCTCCCCATTCCCCCAAACGTTAAATTCCACGCCCATTTCATAACTCCCTTTAACAAAAATTAACGCCATCCCTCTTTTCGGTTTTTTATTTTTGCTCATCTCAAAAAAACAGAAGGTAAAATGTTAGAAACCAATATTCGTGAACTCAACGAAAAAATTGAAAAGGAAAGCCAGTTCATCGACTTGATCAACATGGAAATGAACAAGGTGATTGTGGGACAGAAACACATGACCGAAAGGCTGCTTATCGGGCTTCTGGCCAATGGACACATCCTGCTGGAAGGTGTTCCCGGGCTGGCGAAGACACTGGCGATCAACTCGCTCTCGAACGTGATCAATGCCAAATTCAGCCGGATCCAGTTTACGCCTGACCTGCTGCCAGCTGACCTTATAGGCACCCTGATCTACAGTCAGAAAAAGGAAGAGTTCCAGGTAAAGAAAGGTCCCCTTTTCGCCAACTTCATCCTGGCCGATGAGATCAACCGTTCTCCCGCCAAGGTGCAATCAGCCCTGCTGGAAGCGATGCAGGAACGGCAGGTGACCATCGGTGACCAGACCTTCAAACTGGAGGAGCCTTTCCTGGTGATGGCCACCCAGAATCCCATCGAGCAGGAAGGTACCTATCCCCTGCCCGAAGCGCAGGTCGACAGGTTTATGCTGAAGGTGGTGATCAACTATCCCAAACAGGAAGAGGAAAAGCTGATCATGCGCCAGAACATCAGCAACGCCCTGCCTAAAACCGAAAAGGTGATCAAACCGCAGGAGATCCTCAAAGCGCGGGAGATCGTCCGTCAGGTGTACCTCGATGAAAAGATCGAGACCTATATCACCGACATTGTTTTTGCTTCCCGCTATCCCAAAGACTTTAACCTCGACAGGTTCGAACATATGATCTCTTACGGTGCCTCACCCCGTGCCAGCATCAACCTGGCGCTCGCTGCAAAGGCATTTGCTTTCATCAAGCGCCGCGGTTATGTTATCCCGGAAGATGTACGCGCCATCGCCCACGACGTCATGCGCCACCGCATCGGCCTCACCTACGAAGCCGAAGCAGAAAATGTGACGAGCGAGGATGTGATCAATGAGATATTGAATACGGTGGAGGTACCCTAAGAGTCCGGGAGTCCCGGGTTCCATGTCT
>JARRQC010000217.1:2505-6809 GCA_037382165.1 bacterium
ATTTTAAGGTCTTATTATCAACCAAGTATTAATGAAAAAGTAAAATTAAATGACATCATTTAAAAGTTTTGAAGACATTGAAGTATGGAAGAAGTCAAGGATTTTGGCAAATTTAGTTTACAAGGAAGTATCAAATCATTTATTTGATTAGATAAATCCCTCAAGTAACAAATGATGCGTTCATCAGGTTCAATAATGGATAATATTGCTGAAGGATTTGGAAGGGGTGGTGACAACGAATTCAAACAGTTCTTATGGATTTCAAAAGGTTGCCTCCGAATTGCGTTCCCAAATTTACAGGGCTTATGACAGAGAATTTTTTAGCGAACCTGCATTCAAAATGATAATGGAAAAAGCAAATGAGGTGGAAAAAATGATCAAAGGGTTGATCAATCATATCCGGAGATCAGATTTAAAAGGGTTAAAATACCTGAAATAATATAGAAATGCTGAGATTTTTTAGATGTCTGCAAAACACAAAATCATAATATATACAATCTCGTCCGGGACTCCGGAACTCCGGGACTTAAATATTTGGTCCTCCAATACCCAATTGAAAAAGTAGTATAACTCACTGATAAATAAAATGGATTCTCTCGAAATCTTCAAAAAAGTCCGCAAAATAGAGATCAAGACCCGTGGTCTTTCCCACCAGATCTTTTCGGGGGAATACCACAGTGTGTTTAAGGGGCGGGGCATGTCTTTCAGTGAGGTACGCGAATACCAGTATGGTGATGATATCCGCAATATCGACTGGAATGTTACGGCACGGTTCAACCATCCCTATATCAAGATCTTCGAAGAGGAACGAGAGCTGACCGTCATGCTGCTGATCGATGTTTCAGGGTCCAACAACTTCGGTACAAACAAACAACTCAAGCAGGAACTGGTAACCGAGCTGGCCGCTGTACTGTCTTTCTCAGCCATTCAAAATAACGACAAGGTAGGGGTGATCTTTTTCAGCGATCAGATAGAAAAATTCATCCCTCCCAAGAAGGGAACTTCCCATATCCTCCGGATCATCAGGGAACTGCTGGATTTCAAACCGGAACAAACAGGCACCAACATCTCTGAAGCCCTTCGTTACCTTACCAATGCGATCAAAAAACGGTCGATCGCCTTCCTGATATCAGATTTTATGGACGAAGGTTTTGAGAAAGCCGTCCGCATTGCCAACCACAAACACGATCTCATCGCCGTAAGGCTTACCGACAGGCGTGAAACGACCCTGCCCGATGTTGGGATGGTACGTCTCCAGGATGCCGAAACCGGCAGGATGATGTGGGTCGATACCGGCAGCCGGAGTGTGCGCAGGAAATATGAAACCTGGGCGGCGAAGAAAAGAGAGTCGCTCGACCTGTTGTTTAACAGGCTGGGCGTTGACATGGTCAAGGTATATACCGGTGAAGATTATGTGAAACCATTGATGAACCTCTTTAAAAGAAGGGAAGCGAGACGATAAAATGAAGAAACTGCTCATCATAGGATTCATCCTGCCATGGCTTGCGCTGAAAACCCCGGCGCAAAATGTGGAAGCCTATGCCCGGCTGGATTCAGCATCGATCATGATCGGTGACCAGATCGGCTTTGAACTGGGTATTACCGTGCCGGAATCCTTTGTGGTATCTTTTCCCTTTTTTACAGATACCATCACCCAAAACATTGAGATCATCCGCAAGGATCCCATTGATACCCTGCCGGTCAGTAACGGGCTGCTGATGAAGCAAAACTATATCGTTACTTCTTTCGACTCAGGTTATTTTCAATTGCCGCCCTTTGAATTCCTGTTTCACCACCTGGAAGACTCGGTGCTGTACCGCGCCAACACCAACACCCTCTACCTGATGGTGAACACCCCGGAAGTAGACACCACACAAGCATTCAAAGCCATCAAAGGGCCGGTCAGCGAGCCCTATACTTTCATGGAGATCTTCCCCTGGATACTGTTGGGAGTTGCCCTGATCGGCGGGATCATCGTGCTCATCTGGTACCTGAAGAGAAGACAGCAGAAAAAGCCGATCTTCAGGCCAAAACCCAAACCGGCACTGCCGGCGGATGTCCTGGCCCTGCAAAAACTGGAAGAGCTGCGACTGGCCAAGATCTGGCAACAGGGGAAACTGAAAGCCTATTATACGGACCTGACGGATATTGCGCGCGAGTATTTTGAAGGCAGGTACCAATTCGACGCCATGGAGATGACCTCCGATGAAATACTGGAGAAACTGAAGATACTGGATGTGAACGATGAGGCCTACGGCAAAATGAAAAGCATGCTGCAGCTTGCCGACCTGGTGAAATTCGCCAAAGCCCATCCCACACCGCTTGAAAATGATGTTAGCCTCAACCATTGTGTTGACTTTGTGAAAGAAACAAAACCCGTTCCCGTAGTCAGTGAACCTGCGGAGAAAACTTTGACTGAAAAGGAAGCATAATATGTTCGACATTGACATATGGGCCAATCCGGAATACCTCTACGCGCTGGGGATCATCCCTGTGCTGGTGGTTTGGTACTGGTTCAGGCACCGCAGCAGCAGCCCTGAGATCCGGTTTTCAGCTCTTAAAGCTTTTGAGGACATGCCCCGCAGTCCCAAAACCTGGCTGGTCCACAGTCTTTTTGTCTTGCGGATGCTCACCCTGGCGCTGCTCATTATTGCACTGGCCCGCCCGCAGTCGGTATCCTCCAGGCAGAACATCGAGATCGAAGGTATTGACATCGTCATGGCCCTCGATGTATCGAGCAGTATGCTGGCCCGTGACTTTGATCCCGACCGCCTCGAAGCTGCCAAAGAAGTGGCCGGCGACTTTATCCGCCGCAGGCCCAATGACCGTGTCGGCCTGGTTATTTTCAGCGGAGAAGCTTTTACCCAGGTGCCGATGACCACGGACCACCAGGTGATCGCTGCCATGTTTAAGGACATCCAAAGCGGAATGATCGAAGATGGAACAGCCATCGGTGACGGCCTCGCCACCGCCGCCAGCAGGCTGCAGGATTCTGAAGCCATCTCCAAGGTGATCATCCTGCTGACTGACGGTGTCAATAACGCGGGATCTGTCGATCCGCGCTCTGCAGCGGAAATAGCGAAGATGTTCGGCATCAGGGTATATACGATCGGGGTAGGTTCACAGGGTATGGCCCCCTACCCTGTTCAGGACCAGTTCGGCAGGACAAGGATACAGCAGATGGAAGTGCAGATCGATGAGGAATTGCTGAAAGATATCGCCGCAAGTACAGGCGGACAGTACTTCCGTGCCGAATCCAACCGCAAATTGCGTGAGATCTACGACGAGATCGACAAGCTCGAAAAGTCGAAGATCGACGTACAGGAGTTCCGGCGAAAACACGAAAAGTTCCTCACCTTCGCCGCACTGGCTGCGGGGCTGTTTATACTGGAGATCCTGCTCAGGTACTTGTATTTTAAACGGTTGCCGTGAGAGGGTTAAGGAATATGGAGATAGTATATGAGGAATAAGTTAATTTGAAAGGCAAAATGAACGATCAGAAATTGCATAACAAGAATATGAATCAAGGTAACCCTTCATCAGTTACCCGGCACTTCAGTGCCAGCTTAGACGAGCTATTCCCACACCCCCCGCACCCTGCACCCCCACTCATCATTCACAATTCACTTTTCACCATTCACCATTCCAAATGATTCGCTTCGCCCACATAGAATTCTTCTACCTCCTGCTGCTGGTGCCGCTATTCCTGTTGCTTTACGGGATGTACAACCGCTGGAGGAAAAAAGCGGGACGCAGGTTTGGTGATCAGCAGGTGATCTCCTCGCTGATGCCGCGTGTTTCGGATGGCAAACCGCTGGTGAAGTTCCTGCTGCTGCTGATCGCCTTTATTTTACTGGTGATCGGGTTGGTCGACCCGCAGATCGGAACCAAACTGGAAAAGGTAAAAAGGCAGGGAATTGATATGATGCTGGTACTTGATGTGTCGAATTCAATGCTGGCTGAAGACATCAAACCCAACCGGCTGGAGCGCTCCAAAATGGCCATTTCCAACCTGATCGACAGGCTGGAAGGGGATCGTATCGGCATCATCATCTTTGCGGGAAACGCTTACAAGCAATTGCCGCTGACCACCGATTACAGTGCGGCGAAACTATTCCTGTCGGCCGTCGATACCCGTATTGTCCCGACACAGGGAACCGCCATCGGGGAAGCCATCACCATGGCCACCGAATCTTTCGATGAGGAAGAGCACAACAAAGCCATCGTGGTTATTACAGACGGGGAAAACCATGAGGATGACGCCATCAGTGCCGCTGCTGCCGCCAGTGAAAAGGGCATCAAAT
>JARRQC010000218.1:0-5114 GCA_037382165.1 bacterium
ATCATATAAAAAAGAGATGTATTATTAATATATTTGTGTAAAGAGGTTTATTTACACCTTATAAGTTATTCTATTTCAGCAACTGACAATAGTTTGTTTTTTTCTGATTTACTGCAAAGATAGGTTTTATCTACCATAAAAGAATGGAGGACACGAAAGATAAGTATGGATTGAGACAGTTGCTCAAAACCTTCTTTGGGTTTTCAAATTTCAAAGGAACACAGGAAGAGATCATAGAAAATCTTCTTGATGGCAATGATACTTTTGTTGTGATGCCTACCGGAGGGGGGAAATCTCTTTGCTATCAGCTTCCCGCATTGTTGAATGGGGGTACCGCAATTGTCGTTTCTCCCTTAATTGCCTTGATGAAGAACCAGGTCGACATGATCCGGAACTTCGGTACGGAATCAGGTATCGCCCACGTGATGAATTCCTCTCTATCCAAATCGGAGATGAATACCGTCAGGGAAGACCTGATGGCAGGGAATACCAAACTGCTCTACATGGCTCCGGAATCGCTGACCAAAGAGGATAACATCGAATTCCTGCGTAAGATAAAGATCTCCTTTTACGCCATTGATGAGGCCCACTGTATTTCGGAATGGGGTCATGATTTTCGCCCTGAATACAGGAAACTAAGACCTATCATCAACTCCATCGGACAAAATGTACCTGTTATCGCACTGACGGCAACGGCTACTTTGAAGGTGCAGGAAGATATTTTGAAAAACCTTGAAATTCCCGATGCAAGCGTTTTCAAGTCTTCATTTGACAGGGAGAACCTGTATTACGAGGTAAGACCCAAGACCAAGCATGTCATCAAGGACATCATCAAATACATCAAGACGCAGCCCGGCAAATCAGGCATTGTCTATTGTCTCTCCCGAAAGAAGGTGGAAGAGATTGCCGAAACGCTTTCCGTAAATGGTATAAGGGCCCTGCCTTATCACGCCGGACTGGATGCTGCAACGCGTCGCAACAACCAGGATATGTTTCTTATGGAGGAGGTGGAAGTTATTGTGGCGACCATCGCATTTGGAATGGGTATCGACAAACCCGATATTCGATTTGTAATCCACCATGACATACCCAAAAGCATCGAAGGATATTACCAGGAGACCGGCAGAGGCGGACGTGACGGCGGTGAGGGGAACTGTATTACTTTTTACAGTTACGATGATATCCAGAAGCTGGAAAAGTTTATGAAAGACAAGCCGGTCGCCGAACAGGAGATCGCTAAAGAATTATTGTTTGAAACGGTAGCCTACGCCGAATCATCCGTTTGCCGTCACAAACTATTGCTCCATTACTTTGGCGAACACTATCCAAAGGAAAATTGCGGCGCCTGTGATAATTGCCTGAACCCCAAAGAAAAATTCGAAGGAAAAGATGATATCCTGCTTTCCCTCAAGGCGGTAATTAATACGAAAGAGCAATTCAAGGCAAAGATCATTGCTGATATGCTAGCAGGGAAAAAAAGCGGGGATATTAAGTCTAACCGGCTGGATCAGCATGAGATGTTCGGAAAGGGTGAAGCGCATGATTCTAAATACTGGATTACAGTGATCAGGCAGGCATTGATCAATAAACTCCTTGAAAAGGAAATCGAAAATTACGGGATCCTGAAAATGACGGCAAAAGGACAGGATTTCAATGTCAAGCCCTACAGCATTATGATCGCCAAGGATCATGATTATGATAATGTGGAAGACGATGATATTATCACAAGTGATGGCGGACAACGAACCAGCGGTGCTGATGCTACACTTTTCTCCATGTTGAAAGACCTGCGAAAACAACTGTCAAGGAAGGAGAAACTACCCCCCTTTGTAATCTTCCAGGATCCTTCTCTTGAGGATATGGCTATACAATATCCGGTGACGGAAGAAGAGTTGAAACAATGTGCAGGTGTTGGAGCCGGGAAAGCTGCCAAGTATGGTAAACCATTTATCGAACTCATCAACAATTATGTGGAAGAGAACGATATCACGAGACCCAACGATATGGTCATCAAATCGGTGGTAAACAAATCAGGGCTGAAAGTGTACATCATTAAAAGCATCGACCGGAAATTGCCACTGAAAGACATCGCTTCCGCAAAAGACCTAACATTAAACGAAATACTGACCGAGATAGAACGCATTGTAATGTCAGGCACCCGGCTGGATATCAACTATTACATTGAAGAACATGTAGATGAATACCACCAGGAAGATATTTTTGACTATTTTTCCGATGCTGAAACGGATTCCATTGAAGAAGCGCTGAAGGAACTGGGTGAATCGGAATATACGGAAGAAGAAGTAAGGTTGATGCGAATCAAATTTTTATCGGAAGTCGGGAACTAGCATTATGAGCAGATTGTTCAGTTTTCTTTTCATCGCTGTTCTTCTAACGTCTTGTTACACGGAAAACAGACCCGAAGTTAACCCACCTGACAAACTTTTGTCTGAAGAAGTTATCATTAATATGCTGACTGATATTCAACTGGCAGAGGGCATTATTGTGGACCAGCGATCCGCAAAAACCAATGTTTCAAGATCTTTTAAGGATTCATTGTACCAGGTGATTTTCGACCATTACCAGGTGACTGCCCAGGAATTGAATGAAAACCTGGATTATTACAACAACAATCCGGAACAAATGGAAGATATCTATGAAGAGGTACTGAGCCGGCTCAGCCAGAAAGAGACGGAAATCCGAATGGCTAAACAACCTGTGGATTCTGCTGCTCAGAAGAAATAGCGAATGATATTACCTTGTAAATAGAGCTTCCCTGTTTTCTGCGTCGATTCCATCATCTAAAGTAAAGGTGAACCGCAGCTGATCCGACTTTTCCAGTATGCCATTACCCGATGCATAATAACCACTGCCAATGGTTTGTTTGCTGATGACAAGACTACTTCCCGAAATACGGGCGACAGCACTGCCTCCTGCGTCGGCAAAATTATTGAGGATAACCTGGTCTTCGTAAACTGGATCCCTGACGATCTTAACCGTGTAATTCAAACGTGCCGGATTATCACTCACACTCCATGTACCGATGAATTTAGCTTGGTCATCCACACTGCCTCCGGGAGTGTCTTCTTCTGCCACCTGGCAGGAAAAAGGAAGGATCACAAGGAATAAAAACAGGATCAATAAAGGATTCTTCATAAGGGTAGGTTACAATTTTATCTCATACTAAATTCCAAATCTTATACCAAACCTTCTTAAGAAGTCAATATTTCATGATAAATATTGTCAACCAGTCGGCTGGCCCCTATCCTGAAATGCGCAGGATTCAACCAGGCTTCACCAAGTACTGCCCGTGTAAGCAGAAAATATTTCAGGGCATCATCGCTGGTTGATATCCCACCCGCAGCTTTTACCCCCTTCTTCTTTCCTGTTTCCCGATAAAATTCGTGTATAGCCTGCAGCATCACATAAAAAACTTCGGGTGTAGCGGCAGGGGTTATCTTTCCGGTACTTGTTTTAATAAAATCAGCCCCGGAGGATAGCGCCAATTTACTGGCTTTATATATCATTTCAGGATCTTTCAACTCACCTGTTTCGAGGATAACTTTCAGATGCGCATCACCACAGGCCTCCTTGTGCATCCTGATCTCATCCTGAACGAAAGATTCATCCCCTTCAATCAGTCGACCACGAGAAATGACCATATCAATTTCCTGTGCGCCATGGTCGACAGCATATTTTACCTCTTCCAGTCGGATGGTAAGGGGTGATTGTCCGCTGGGAAATGCACCTGCAACAGAGGCAGTTCGGATGTCTGTTCCCTTCAGCGCCTGATGAACTGTCCTAGCAAAAACAGGGTATACACAGACTGCAGCGACATTGGGAATACCCTTCTCACCATTAAAATAAGATTTTGCACTTTCGCACAACTGCAGTACCTTCTCAGTAGTATCGTCACCACCCAGGGTTGTCAGGTCAATCATACCCAAGATCTGTTTTAAGAGGGTAGGACGGTCTGTATTTTCTATTTCTTTTTGGAGTATATTTTTAACAGTTTCCGAGGTATCACTCCATTCAAAATCGGGCATAGGACTTCTTTTTTTACTTTAAAAAATAAAAGTAAGGAAAATAACGGCGGTTTCCGATATCGTAAAATTATCCAAAATCGTACAGGAAAAGGTTAGATTATTGCAGTCACATTATTTGTGTAAATCTGTTAATATTATCATAGGTTATTGTAAACCTGATTCTTAGAATTTAAATTATATATTCCTACTCTTTTGGCATATAAATTGACAAGTAGAATCTGTCTTTATGCCACCATCATCCGGGATTCTTACTGTCCTATATGTGCGAAAGAGGGTATTAAAATAAAAATGAAATAAGCCTTTCATCATGAAACTGAATGAGCAGTATTCAATACAACAGATCAAGTCGGCAGGCATGGTTGAAAAATCTTTCAAAGACTTGAACGCAAAGATTTTCACAGTGAATGACAAAGTCTATTTCTTTGAAAATGTCGGCAATAAACGCTACAGATTATATTCAGTAATCAATAAAAGGTCCTTTTTTCTTTAGCCTTGCGTTGCAGTACCAGAAAATGGAACAGCATTTTAATCGTCAGGAGTTTTGTATTTCCTGGAATTGTTTTCATAGCATTTTTTAATATTTTACAGTGAGCAGTATTCCCGGCAGCTGCCGGATATGAGCCCAACGAGTTACAGTAATTCCTTTCTTATAAACTCCCTGCCCTGGTGGGATTTCAACTGCTTCTCGCGATTGAAAGCCCGCGCTTTATCAGGATACTCTTCCACATGTATCAGCTTCCAGGGCCGGTATCTTATCGTCCAACCCCTGGTCGCTAATTTATTATGAGATAAGAGCCGCTGTGTTAAATCTGACGTGCAGCCAATGTAGATCTTGTCGTACTGCACAGAATGCAATACATAGACACAATACATTAATCGATCTGGTTTAAAGTGAAAAAGCCGCTTAGTGCGGCTTTCCTTGTAGCGGGGGCAGGATTTCCGGCAGTGGCCGGACAAGCGAACCTACGTCCGGCAGCTGCCGGATATGAGCCCAACGAGTTACAGTAATTCCTTTCTTATAAACTCCCTGCCCTGGTGGGATTTCAACTGCTTCTCGCGATTGAAAGC
>JARRQC010000219.1:0-5320 GCA_037382165.1 bacterium
CCGGATCGTGACGCAGGTACTCCTTTTCCCCGGAAACAGGATTTAGAATGACAATTCCCTCCACCTCTGTCGTAATCCAGATCATACCCTGACGGTCCCGCATGACCGCCCAGGGATTATCTGCTTTGACTGGTGCCTTGATGAATCTCTCCGATACCGGATCAAATTTCATCACCCCGCCGTAACTGGATGCAATCCATAAGCTGTCCCCGGAACCCTGGTCAATGTGGTTAAACGCTGCCCGACCGAAACCGACATCAGATCCGGGAAAGTAATTCTTAACCTGACCGCTGGTTAGATCTACTCGAAATAATCCAAGACCCCAGGTCCCATACCAGTAAATGCCGTGTTCATCAATGAAGGAGCCACACTGACCATAATCTGGAGTTTTGCTTTTAAAGACATCGATGGTTTTTACTATGTTTAAGGTGCTCAGGTCAACCTGATAGAGTATCCCCTTCAAAGACATCATCCAGACAGTTCCTCCCTTCCCAATGTCAACTCTGCCAAATAATTCCGGTGATCGTTCAGTACCGCTCGGGACGCTGTAGTGGGGAAACTGTTGCGCTTTGGGAGTGAGGTAGTGTAAACCACGCTGTGCTAATCCAATCCAGAGGGTACCTGTCCGGTCAACAGATAAGCGTGTGTAAACGGTTGGTTGGATCAGCGGAGTATCAAAGGTGAGAAAGGTAAGATAGTGACCGGTCGCCGGAGACAACAGATGCAAGCCTTCTTTATTGCCAACCCAGATATTTCCCTGCCGGTCCTCTGCCAGATCAAAGACCCTATTAGATGAAAGCGAAAGATTATTCTCTTCTTTAGATTCGAAATTCCATACCTGCTCTGTATGCCAATTAATTTTGAATATTCCCGGATTGTTGTGACTACCCAGCCAGGTATTGCCATGGGAATCCTGAATAAGACAGATCCCAAATATAGAGTCCAGCTTGCATCCCACGGGATCGGAGAAATCCGGATGCGAAAAGGTATTGATATCCGGATCAAAGATGATCAGACCGCTGTCAGATGCTACCAGTATCGTGCTGTCCTCCCGCTGCAAAAAACCGGCTGCCATATGAGGATAGCAGGTAAAATGAATGCTTCTGGCAATGCTGTCCAGTTCCAGTGAAGCCCCCTCCGGCACAGTAACCTTTACAATTTCAGCACTTCCACCTCCTAGCCAAATGTTTCCAGAACGATCCTCCATCATATCGAAGATATATTTCAACGCATACCCGGTAGAATCGCCGGAACGCGGGAGAAAATTTATAAAGCGGTCCCTGGCAGCATCATACAGGCTAAGACCGGTTTCAAAGGTTCCCGCCCACAGGCGGTTTTGGCTGTCGATCAACAATGACGTAACCGTATTGGATGATATAGAATTGGAATCAGTTGGATCGTGACGATATTCTTTGAAGCCATAACCGTCACAGCGGTTGAGTCCGTTTACCGTGCCGATCCAGATATACCCCTCACGGTCGCGCACCACCGGTGCTCGAATTTCATCGGTCGACAATCCTTTGACCTTCTTGAAATTATACACGGGCAGCAGCCGTTCCTGGGCATTCAAAATGGTGCATAACCATAGTACAACGGCTAGCAAAAACAGGTAAAAGGTAATGCGGATATTCATCTGTTTTACTCAGTTAGCAACGCTATCAAGAAAATGGATTTGCGAATTCTAAATTAATCTAAATAAACTCAAATCAGCTTTGTTATGTATATTACGAAGAGAAATTCCGGAATGAAAGAAATAAAATGAAACGTAAAAAATTTTTGTTAAATAGATAAAAAATAAAAAAGCTGCTCAAAGGCAGCCATTTTTGTATTTATTCAATATTGCGGACACGTTCCATAAACTGGGAACGCAGGTAAAGATCGGGGGTTTTAATATTCATGAAATTCAGTTTTCCCTTAAAATCGGAAACCTTATCGAATTTTTTCTCAAGCATCCAATTCTCAATTTCGGAAAGTAATTCGTTAATTACCTTAAATCCTTTTTTATATAAAACCGATGCTAATTGCACTGTCGAAGCGCCGGCCAATAACAGTTTAATAATCGCTTCAGATGAATGAATTCCTGTTGTGGCTGATAAATCACTTTTTACGCGGCCAGATAGAAGTGCTATCCAGCGCAGAACGTTATTTATATCATCACCATCGCTGAACGGAAATGTGGTTTTTAGTTTCATTTCTTTGATATCAATATCCGGTTCAACAAAGCGGTTAAACATCACCAATCCATCCAGCCCTTTCCGACCCATTTGAATGGCCAGATGCGGCAAAGCTGTTATGTACATAGAAATTTTCATCGCTACTGGAATAGAAATACTGGATTTAACACTATCCAAAATATCCATATAAAGTTGTTCCACATTGGCGCTGCTGTTAATAGCATCAACCACTACAGGAAAGACATTCAGTTCCAGTGCATCGGCTCCGGATGCTTCAACTTTTTTTGCGAAATCCGGCCACCATTTTGGTGATATACAATTGATACTGGCAATCACAGGAATTTTTACGGCCTTTTTGGCCTCTTTAATTATATCGCAATATTCAACCGGGCCATATTGCATATTTACTTCAGCCCTGAGATAATCATAGGCTTCTGTATGTACCATCGATGAGGAATCCAGACCGAGATCATCCTGCTTAAGGGATTCTTCAAATAGACTTTTAATAACCACTGCACCAGCTCCAGCATCCTCACAAGCTTTTATTTTACTAGCTGATTTAGTTAAACCAGATGATCCTACGATAATTGGATTTTTTAAATTTAAACCAAGATAGGTTGTTTCAAGATTAGGCATTGCAATTCCTTCTATTTTATGATCAGGAAAATTTATTCACTTTTAATACCATAAATTTCATGGTTTTAAGGATTAAATGCAACTGGAATTTTATAGAGATAATTAGAAATTATTTTTGAAGTACTGCTTCGGTGGTATCTTTACTGATATCAACTTTATAGATGTATTTCTGATTAAATTTTATTAGCAGGTTCGAATCATCAGGTTGTGTAATGGAAATCTTATCCGGTTCATAGGGTCTTACATCGAAAGGCGGGTACCAGGTCATATTTATCATATCAGGACTCTTGGATAATAATATCACTTTAAAACTAGTATTAATTATTTCTTCACTCTTTGCATCCCGAGTGCCAGCAGGAGGTTCAACATTAGCAATAATCTTTTTGTACCCGGAGCTGAAATTCAGCTTATTGAGCCCACCTTTTCGAGTATATACTTTATCGGTATTACCGGTGTAATTTTCCTGTAACATGATCGGTTCAGCAGGCATTAATTCATAAACTGTAGTTTTTTCAGGCTCAGAATCCATTTCGGGTTCAGCACTCAACGTCGTAATGTTTTGTTCTTTAACGGTTTCATCTGTTTTCATTTTTGACATTTGAGCTCGGACAGCAGGTGCACTGCGTGCTTTCTTATCTGTTTCATTCATTTTTGATTTGGCGGTTGCTGTCACTCTTCTCGCGCTTTCCAGTTTGGGTGTTGTACTCGGTGTCACCTGTTTAGAAACACTCTCAATAGCGCCGGCACCACCAACACCTTTTTCAGGAGCAGTACCTTCCACATTGCCTAAAACATCCTGTAAAGATTTATGATCATCTGTCTTTTTTGATACACTAATTTCATCTTTTATTTTTTCTTTTGCGGATTTCGCTCTTGATATAGAAGTGGATTTTTCCATTCTCGCTTCTTTGCTGCTGGCAATTTCCGATTCAATAGTTTCTCCTTCAGTATCTTCCAGTACCGCACCATCCTCAACGGGTTCAGTTTCTTCCAATTTTACACCTGTCATTCTATCAACCTCTTCCGCGGGTACCATTTCAGCTTTTTTAGTAAACAGATCTGTGTTTAGAAAGTATAAGGTACCCGGCATAATAACGAGAAAGAATAAAACAGCAGCCACTTTAAAAATTAAAGTCCAGTCAGTTCCGGCCCGCTCTTGTTTGAGTTTTTCGACCTGGTGCTCAATTTCCAGTTTCATTGCCTGATGTCCGGCCAAACGGATCCCATCAAAAAGAGCTTTCTCATTTTCGAAAGTCTTTCTACATGATTCGCAACTTTTAAGGTGTGATTCGAACTCGGCTTTTTGATTTTCCGTCAAAGATCCTTTAAGAAATTTTTCATGTATTTCATTTTGGAGAATATACTGACAATCCATTATATCCTCCTCCCTTCCTGCATTGATCGCATTACAACATCCTGTAATGCTTTCTTACACTGATATTTTTTTGCCTTGGCAAAGCATTTCATCATCAATAATTTTATCTAAAATGCCAGGCTCGGAAGGATGCGCATGTTCCGGCGGATCATCCTGCACAAACCTTTTCTTCTTACGCATTTCAACCATCCATTTATTTTTTGCAACCGCTACCAAATAGGTGCTTAATTTAGACTGCAACTTAAACCTTCCAGCCGAGACATTCTGCCAAAGCACAATGATGGATTCCTGCAACATATCCTTAGCATCATCCAGACTGCCGCCATGTGTTTGGATGTGTTTAAAAACCACCTTCTCAAATTTTATGAACAGATCACCAAGTACACTTCGATCATTCGCTTTAATCCGTTCAACCAGACTTGCATCACTGACCCGATTAAGTTTAAGCATCCGTCCTTTTCTTATTTTATATCAGTTGAGTAAGAATTGTAAATGGATATTTTAAAAATAAGGATAAAAATTATATTCAGCAATGGCTGGATCATATTTGGTCAATCTGATCTTGTAATAATGATGCTCGATGCCAGATACTAGATATATATTTATTATTGAGAGAATCTTATTTGCTAACTGCAGACTGTCTACTGCAAACTTTACACTTTTTTATTTTCTTCTTTTTCTTTAGTCTTTGTCGAGACAAACTTCACTTCCGGTAAATATTCCTTAAAGGTCTCACCATAGATTTCCCAGACAGTGACGAATAAAGCTGCAATAATCGGCCCAATAATAAATCCAATGATACCAAACATAGCAATACCACCTAATGTGCCTAATAAAATGAGTAACTCATGCATTTGCGTATCTTTTCCTACCAGACGCGGTCGCAGCACATTATCAACACTACCGACGACCAGCCCGCATACCAGGGCCAATCCTATTGCCTTACCAAAATGGCCCATCCCAGCTAAAATAAGTACAGCAGGAATCCAAATGACTGCCGAACCTATCACTGGAATAATCGAAAGCACAACCATAATTGTCCCCCAGAAAAGCGCATTATCTATTCCAAATATCCAGAAAGCCAGACCAGCTAATCCACCGTAAAGGGAACACTTGTGATTGGCGTTATTCAGGG
>JARRQC010000220.1:0-4265 GCA_037382165.1 bacterium
GTACTCCCGAAAGAGCCTTACCCCTCGACTTGCATGTATTAGGCCTGCCGCTAGCGTTCATCCTGAGCCAGGATCAAACTCTTCGTTGTAATTGTCTTTTTCAAAATAAATATTCCGTTAAAGACCCTTATTACAAAGTAAGTATGACCCCTGGCAAACATTCTATTTTAAGAGTTTTACTCTACCTTTTAATTAAACGGTATAGTCTATTCCTCTACGCTTCGCTTTGCTTACTTTTGGCTTTCATCATTATGTCTATGAACGTTTCCAGGTTTTTACCCACTTGTTACCAAAAGAACAATCTGACGTGAATAAAAACGGGCTGCAAAATTACAGCTAATTTTTTAATCTGCCAAGTACTTGTTGTTCTTTTTTAACGAATGTTTTACGGAATGTATGAATACATGGTTACGCAACGCTGCATTTTGCAATCGTTTTTGGGAAAATTTCCCCAGCGCCTTCCGTGATATGTCAAGAACGTGGTAAAAACAGGACGGCAAATTTATAAGGTTTCGTACATATAATGACCTGCTGGCGAAAAGAAGTTATTAACAGATTAAATATCTGACATACAGCAGTTAATCTGTAACAATCCACAATTCCTATCCCCTGGTAAAGACCAGGCGGTCTCCTTCCGACAGTTGATCGTTGTACATGTATCCTTCCTCATCAAACATTTTCAGTTGTTCAGCATCTTCAATCCGGTTCAGTAAAATATATCGCGCCATCATCCCGCGTGCCTTTTTGAAGAAGAAACTGATCAACTTGTATTCCCCGTTCTTAAAATCCATGAAAACTGGGGTAATGATCCTTGCCCCCAGTTTTTTCGTGTCGATACTTTTGAAATATTCATCGGAGGCCAGGTTAACAAGTATCCCGCTTCCTTCCGGTTCCAATGTCTCTTTCAGTTGATTCGTAATGGTATCCCCCCAAAACTCATACAGGTTATTCTTCCTTCTGTATTTGAGCCGGATTCCCATCTCCAGCCGATAGGGTTTGATCAGGTCCAGCGGGCGCAACATACCATGCAGCCCTGACAAGATCCTAAGGTGATCCTGCGTATACTTCAGGTCTTCAAGCAAAAACCTGTCAATATCAAGGCCTGCATAAACATCACCTTTAAAGACAAAAACCGCCTGCCTAGCATTATCCATTGTAAAAGGAATGTTCCATTCCTGGAACCTGTCATGATTCAGTCCGGCAAGTTTTGGGCTGATATTCATCAACTCGGATAACTGTTTGCGGCTCTTTCTCTTTAACGTACCGACCAGTTGTTCGGATTTGTCGAGATTTTCAGGAATGCTGTATTCATTGCATGAAATGTCTCTTTCAAAATCAAGAGTCTTGGCAGGTGATATCAATGTGATCATGTCAATGGATGTTTGGTTTTCTTCTATTACAATTTTAAACCAGAAATGTTTTATTGGTGCAGGTAATTGACGGGAAAAAGAGCTGCATTAAAATCCAGGTCCGAAGGCTGGCATGAAAGCGGGATTTCCGAAAGGGGATGGGCTGCCGTAAAATCCTCCGGGTGCATACATATAATTATAGGGATTTTGACGCTGGTAGCTGATCCCTACATTAAACCCGAAATTTTCATTAACCTTATAATCCAGGTTCAACATTACCCCTTCTTCACTTAAATCCAGCGCCCTGGGATTGATTTCATTTTGAGCGACGGGTTTCAGATCGAATGTCTTGTAGGCCGTACCATAGATGGTAAGCTTATTGTTTACTGAATAGATTCCGCTGACATACACTGTTCCCATTTGCAAATTGTTATTCTGCTGAAATAAGGTTCCTTCGCTGTTTGGAGTGGAGAAATACATATTTGAATAACCGATACCGGCTCGGACAGAAAATTTTTTACTGACTGGTACGGTAAATTCTGGCATGATCCAGTTTCCGAACATGTTGTATCCGGGACCGAAGGAGGTGAATGAAGTTCCAAGGGAAACGGTAACTTCCGGTTTAAATCCTTCCCTTTGCTTGAAGTGAACTGATTCTTCCTCAATGGAAGATTTTGCATTGCTTCCAAATTCCTGTCCGTTAAGTCCTGTGACGAGCAGGGAAAGGATAAACAGAATGATTATGTGCTTAGTGCCGTTCATTTCCAATTTCATCGCAAATATATTACTATTCACAAAACAATGAATAGGGTAAAAAGTTGCAGTAGCTAAGTTTGATCGACAGGTATCAACTTGTATCTTGCACTCGTTTCGCTTATTTCCATCTGAATGATTTCCAAAAGTATCAGATCGGAAAGCAAGTGTTCAGCCTTGTATTTTGAGAGGCCGGATACATTTATAGTTTCCGACAAGGTGATGTAAGGGTTATTCCGAAGAAAGAACAATACTTCCTGTACCGGTTTGGAATAGACAAATTTAATCTTTCGGTTATTTTTTCTTTTCGACCATACCTTCATCAACACCCCATTCGCCAGCAGGTTTTGATCATCTTTTCTTAAGTATGCCTTGTAGTTTCCTTCATTATCTGGTGCTTTATGGATATGATCAGGATCAAAAGGGATATTCACTTCCAGAATGATCTTGTCTTCAATTTCCCAAACTTTTGTTGAAAAATCCACTTCAGGCTGGCAATAGAATTGTGCTGCTTTTTCAAGCATGAATTTTTCCTCATCGCTCTGGATTCCCCTGATGGTGCCGTTATCTTTCACCCCGATCAACAGTTTTCCTCCTTCTGTATTGGCAAAGGCCACCAGGGAGCGAGCAATACGCGCGGCATCAGTAATTTCAAATTTAAAATCTAGCCGCTGGTGTTCTCCCTCTGATATCAGTTTTTTAATGGGGTGGATTTTTGTTTTCACAAGCTAATAACGGTCAAAATCAAGGGTTATTTCAGCACTGAAAAGTTTTCAGCAGATCGCATGATCCCAGCGGTGAGGGCCAGTAATACCAGTCTTTCAGCTTAAATGAATTCAATGTTTTCCTTCCCCATTGTTTTTTCACAATAGGTACAGAACAATCGCATATTTCCTTTATAGTCCTCTGTCACGCGGAAAAAAGTAGTAACGGATTGGTTGTTGGTAACACATTTCGGATTGATGCATTTTACCAGTTTTTCAACAGATTCAGGTAATTGCACATTTTCCTTTCTGACAATCTCGTAATCTTTGATCTCGATAAGGGTGGCATTAGGGGCGACGAGCGCTATTTTGTTGATCTCTTCATTCTCAAAATACTTATCACTGATCTTTATGATCCCTTTTTTACCAAGCTTTTTACTGTCGAGATTCGTACCAAAGTAAACCTGCTGCTTGTTTTATCCAGTCCAAGGATCCTGAAGACCTGGTATACTACTTCTGAAGGGATATGATCGATAACCGTACCATTACGAATGGCGGTAACTTTGAGTTCGGTTCGTTTGTTCATGATTATAGATGAATTTTCTTTGATTAAGGATTAATGCATTAACGATTTGTGTATTGGGATGGATGCCTGTATAATTTTACTCTGCATGCCATTGGCTCCGCCTGAACTGGAACATCGTATGGGTTGCTTTTTGTAGTCATTAGACAACCGGTTATTTCAATCCCAATATCGCAGCCATCAGCGCCTGTCGCACATAGACGCCATTCCTGGCTTGCTGGAAATAGTAGGCTTTGGGATTGTCGTCAACATCTTCGGTTATTTCATTCACCCTCGGCAGGGGATGCAATACACGCATATTGTCTTTCGATCCCGCGAGCATTTTATTGTTCAGTATGTAGGCATTTTTAACCTTTTCATAGTCCAGGGGATCCGGGAATCGTTCCTTTTGGATCCTTGTCATGTAAAGTATATCCGCAATGGAAATAACATCTTTCAGGTCATCATACTGCTGGTATTCTAATCCGGCCTGCTTAACAACATTTTTTACGCCACTGGGCATCTTTAGAGAATCCGGCGACACGAAATGGAAAGTGGATCCAAACAGGCTTAAAGCCTGGACGAGCGAATGTACAGTCCTTCCGTATTTCAGGTCTCCGACCATCGCGATGTTGATGTTGTCCAGTGTGCCCTGAGTTTTCCTTATGGAATAGAGGTCCAGAAGACATTGTGATGGATGCTGGTTGGCACCGTCCCCGGCATTGATGATGGGTACGGGTGAAACTTCACTTGCATAGCGCGCACTGCCGTCCAGCGGATTCCTCATGACAATCAGGTCGGAATAGTTACTAACGGTGAGAATGGTGTCTTTAAGGGATTCACCTTTTGTCACACTGGATACATCAGGACTTGCAAATCCAACAATGCTGCCGCCCA
>JARRQC010000221.1:0-5103 GCA_037382165.1 bacterium
GGAAAGTGTACCTGGCAAAAAACAACAATTTCCTGCTCAGGTACAAATCGGTCAGGGAATTTAACGATGATTTCCTGATGGTGATCCTGTATCGTGACCCCCTGACCCATGCTGCTTCGCTGTTGGAGAAGCACCGCGATTACAGGAAACTTCAATCCGAGGACCCGTTCGTACTCGAGTATATGAACTGGTTAGGTCACCATGAGTTTGGTAAGAACCATAAACCATTTGTATTTAGCAATTCCGGGATGTCCTTTAAAGAGGACACGGAAACAATGGATTACTGGCTGAAAATATGGATCAATTATTACAGCTATGTATTGACCATCAGTCATCCCCGTACGATCCTTGTCAGTTACGATTCGTATTGCAAGGATCCAATAGGAACCCTGGAGATCATTCTGGAAAAAACCGGTATTTCTGCTGAATTACCGGATTACCCGCCTTTCCGGAACCGGAGAAAGACAGATCTTTCCTATTCGAAGGATCTTTATGAGGCGGCGCAGAAAATTTACCTGAATTTATCAACCAGGTAAATAGTATCTTTTGAACTGCATCACGACGGGAAATAAACTGAACTGTTGATTTTCAGGTTTAAACGGGCTCGGTCGGTCGAGTGCTTGAAAACGCTTATTCCGGAAATGCATGAATTCTTGTAAGCCTCATTGTAACGGTGCTGTCCGAATTCAGCAGCCGGAGCGAAAGGGTATCCTTGTCAATTGCAAACGACCAGAAGTCGCGCTGGAATCCTTCACCGTAAGGTATGAGTTCCAGTTCCGGCCGGTGGCCATGCACATTATAGACACCGTTGATCCTTCCCCGCGGCGTTCCCATGACAAATCGCCGGTCCCAGCGGAAAAAGACAAACGTGTTATGGACTCCTGTATCGCTTGCTGTGAAATAGTTGCTGCTGCCCCCGGCCTCCTCAAGCTTCCATATCCCTTTCAGCTGATCTCCGTAGGTCTCCGGCAAGTGATCCGTCCTGACCAATGTAACTTTTACTTCCTGCCCATCTTCCATACGCTGCCAGTACATCTTTCCATCCTTGAAAGAAAGGACAAAAGGACCATTGGGATCATGCAAGCCATTTTGATCCTGTATGGTAAGTTCTCCGCTTTGTTTGTCCAGGCTCCAGATACCGTAGGAATGCGCCAGTTTTCCATTACCTGATTGCTGTGTGCCGTCCGCATGGAATTCCATCCACCGGGCGTTTGGGGTCATTTCCTTATCACCCATCTGTACGGACTGCACCAACCATAAGCCTTCGATACCGGGATCCCGATGGCATCCCGTCAATAAAGCAAAGAGCAGGGGTATGAGCAGTGTAGCCTTCTTAATTTTTTCCATGTTGCTATGATTCTCTCAGTTGGAACATGATATCCACGATTTCAACATTTGGTGGTTCCACCGCCTGGTAAGCCTGCGCGATGGTAGCTGCCAATGTGGACTCTTTGAACGCCTTTAAGGATTCCATGGAATCCCAGATATAAATACCTCCGTACTCACCCGGATTACCCAGTTTGACATAGTACTTTTGTATTAGTCCGGGAAGGGCTGCAAACTGGGATTCCCGTTCATGTGCGATACGTAGCATTTCTTCCTCCGGCATATTCGTTTTGACGCGGACGAGCTGGATGATAGATCCTGTTTTTTTATGTTTCATAATTTCTTGATTAAGTGTTGTTACATGAATTGTTGACAGCTGTTTTTCTCAACACCTGCGCGGAACAGACCAAAAAGCGAATGTGCAATCACAGGCGGATGACCATAACAAGCTTTCATCGTTTAATAATTCCTGAATGCCAGAAATTTTTTGTCTTTAATATGTATAGTGTGAGAGAAAATAGCGTTGGGTTGGCTAATGTAATAAAAGATTTAAATTCAGATAGGTGGCTCCTTGATGATCAGATTGATTTATATCATACTGTTAATCAAAGAGAAAAGCATAGTGCATCATATAAACGATTAAATTTACTAACCAGTATATCCTGGTTACATTCAACACGGGCTGATTATATCGTGTTCAGGGATTGACCTCAAAATTCAATTGCCTGCCATCTTCTTGCGCCTTTTTGTCCATGCCGGCGCCAATAGCCATGCCCAACACCATACCAATGGGAATGCCAATAGCCAGGAAGGCCATATTGTCAAGCACAATACCAATAATGACCCCTAAGGGAATGCCAAAAACGGACATACCTATCGCCATCCACCGGACAAGGTAGTGATTTTTAGGGACAAGCTTCAGCTGTTTCTCGACTATCAATAATATGGCAGACTGTGCTTTACGGGTGATTTTTCTCAGTCCCTGACCGGTTCCGGCATAGGAGTTGAACGCTTCAACATGCCGGTTTATAGCTTCAGCTATATCATCAGGGATATCCTTGCTGTTTATCTCATCGAGAAGGTTGTTGAGACGGTCAAACCTGCTTTTCAATTTTTTGTTCTGTTCAATTTCCTGTCGCTTTTGAAGCCTATTTATTTTCATGATCAGATGTTTCAGAACCCATTTTAAGGTAAAACTTAAATTATTGGTTTTATGTTTTAAACTGTGAAATTATTGAATTTCCGGTTCCTTATTTTTTAAGATTTCTTAAGTTTCCTAGAATATAGGTTACAGAAGATTATTATATTTTTGAGCAAGAATCATCATTTTATTTAAAATAACTATTCATTATGTCTGAAAACAAACCTAAAGGAGCCGCATCGCGTGGCGCAAGCAACAATGGAAATCATGGAAAATCCCCATTCATGGATGGGGCGGTTAAACATGCTGCCGGAGGGGGAAGGAAGAACCAGGACTGGTGGCCCAACCAGCTGAACCTGAGAATCCTTCGCCAGCACTCAGCCCTGTCAAACCCGATGGGTGCTGATTTTAACTACCGGGAAGAATTTAAAAAGCTGGACCTGGAAGCCGTTAAAAAGGATCTCCGTGAGGTGATGACAAAATCACAGGACTGGTGGCCGGCAGACTTCGGTCACTATGGTGGCTTGTTCATCCGCATGGCATGGCACAGCGCGGGAACCTACCGTATCGCCGACGGGCGTGGCGGTGGCGGAACAGGTGCACAGCGTTTTGCTCCGCTCAACAGTTGGCCGGACAATACCAACCTCGACAAGGCACGCCGCCTCATCTGGCCGGTCAAACAGAAGTATGGCAGTAAGATCTCATGGGCTGACCTGATGATCCTTACCGGAAATGTAGCCCTGGAATCCATGGGTTTCCCGACTTTCGGTTTCGGAGGCGGCAGGGAAGATATCTGGGAACCCCTGGAAGATATCTATTGGGGATCGGAAAAAGAGTGGCTCGATGACAAACGGTATGAAGGTGAGCGGAAGCTCGAAAATCCCCTGGCCGCTGTACAGATGGGGCTTATCTATGTGAACCCGCAGGGTCCTAACGGGAATCCTGACCCGGTTCTTGCTGCACACGATATCCGGGAGACATTCGGCCGTATGGCGATGAACGATGAAGAAACGGTCGCCCTGATCGCGGGTGGACACTCCTTCGGAAAAACACACGGAGCAGGAGATGCTTCCCATAAAGGTCCTGAGCCTGAAGCCGCAGGAATTGCTGAGCAGGGATTTGGATGGAAGAGCAGCTATGGTTCCGGAAAAGGTCCTGACACCATTACCGATGGGGAGGAAGTCACCTGGACCAAAACACCGACCAAATGGAGCAACAACTTCTTTGAAAACCTGTTTGAAAACGAATGGGAACTGACAAAAAGCCCGGCCGGTGCTTACCAGTGGGTAGCGAAAGACGCCGATGAGATCATACCTGACGCCTTCGATGAGAACAAAAAGCACAAACCCACCATGCTGACTACCGACCTGTCGCTGCGGTTTGACCCTGCTTATGAGAAGATCTCCCGCAGGTTCTATGAGAATCCGGATGAGTTTACAGATGCTTTTGCCCGTGCCTGGTATAAGCTGACCCACCGCGACATGGGACCCTACAACCGTCTGCTCGGACCGGAAGTTCCGGATGAAGAGCTGATCTGGCAGGATCCTGTTCCGGCCTTTGAGCATGAACTGGTTAATGACAAGGATGTTGAAGCGCTGAAAAACAAAGTGCTTGAATCGGGACTCTCGGTATCAGAACTGGTTTCAACCGCCTGGGCTTCCGCGTCCACCTTCCGTGGTTCCGACAAGCGTGGTGGTGCCAACGGTGCCCGTATCCGCCTGGAACCCCAGAAAAACTGGGAAGTCAACAGGCCGGAAGAGCTTGCCAAAGTGCTGAATACACTTGAAGGCATCCAAAAGGTACGACGTTAAAGTGCCCTTCACCCCGGGACGTGCCGACGCAACACCGGAACAAACAGATGTGGAAAACATCGCGATCCTTGAACCGATGGCCGATGGCTTCCGCAACTATATCCGGATGAAATACAGGGCCTCGGCAGAGGAGATGCTGGTTGACAAAGCCCAGCTGCTGACCCTTACCGCCCCCGAGATGACTGTGCTGATTGGTGGTTTGCGGGTGCTTGGCACCAATTATGACGGTTCCAAACACGGGGTGTTTACAAACCGTCCCGGTAAACTTACCAACGATTTCTTCGTTAACCTCCTCGATATGGCAACCGAGTGGAAGGCCACTTCGGAAGATGAAGAAACCTTCGAAGGTCGTGACCGCAAGAGTGGTGAGCTCCGCTGGACCGGTACCCGTGTCGACCTGATCTTCGGTTCCAACTCAGAACTCCGTAACCTGGCAGAAGTTTATGCCTGCAGCGATGGAGAAGAGAAACTGGTCCACGACTTTGTGGCCGCATGGAACAAGGTGATGATGGCCGACAGGTTTGATTTGGAATAGACGTTAAAGTCCAGCGACTTTAGTATATAGTATAGAGACGGGGTGGGAGAAGGTTGTTCTTCTTTTGCTCCGTTTCTTTTTTTGGCCTGGGAGTATTGAGTCTAGAGGAGTTCAAGGCTATGCCTCTCCTTTTCACATTTCAAATACAAATCGATATTTCTGAGTCCGGAGTCTCAGTTCTGGCAGTATCAGGTCTCAAATACTTCGCAAATTCGTTTGACATTACTTGTCCTGCTTCTTATCTGCCTTATTGATCAGCTAGCTGCAACCGATGGACATAAAATTCATCC
>JARRQC010000222.1:0-7423 GCA_037382165.1 bacterium
TTTCGACACCTTCAGCGGATTCAGTAAAAAAGACCTGAAAAAAGAAAAAGGGAAAGCCGCTACCTATACCACCAGGAATTTTGCCGATACCAGTCTGGAGGGCGTAAAAGCAAGGTTACGCGCGCCGCAATTCAGGTTTTACAAAGGCTATTTTCCGGAAACTACCCAGGGACTGGAAAAACTCAGTTTCGCACTGGTCAACATGGATGCAGACCTGTTAAATCCCACTCAGGCAGGCCTGGCCTACTTTTATCCCAGGCTGGTTCCCGGTGGCGTCATCCTGGTTCATGACTACAACCCTGACTGGCCGGGTATTATGAAGGCTGTGGATGATTTCGCGGCCACCATCCCCGAGTCAAAGATCGTCCTCCCTGACCAGGACAGCACGGTCATGATCATCAAGTCGAAATCCAATTAGGTGCTGAATTCGGGCAAATCCCACACACCAGTACTATTTGTGCGAACCGTCGGGATGATGACGATGTTCACCGAAATATGACTTTTCGAAGGTTTCCAGCGCTTCTTTCATCTTATCGACATTTGATGTGTCGATGGTTTGTTTTGATTTCATGGCAAACACGATGAGTTGATGCATGCTGGTCAGCTGTGTAATATATTTTTCATATTTCTCTTCATCCGACGGCTCGGCAAACTTCACCCGCTGCGTAAGAAAATATTGCTCGGCTATCTCCTGGATAAGCCTGGCATGATGCTCCTTGGTATTGATCCACCTTACAAGCTGGTTGTAATTAATTTCTTCGGCAGATTGAAGTTCAGCAATGCTTTTCATCGCCTTTTCGATGGTTTGAAAATGTTCCTTAAGCAGCTGGACCCTGAGTTCATCATCATAGATACCGCAGGGTACTTCGCAATGGGAATAAGCAGTTTTAAAGGTCGTCAGCATCATAAATGCCAACACAAGTAATGTTAATGTTTTTTTCATACTATGTATTATTTCTCATAAGTGGTACAAAGAAACGGATATTTTGTTCAATGAACCACCCCGGGACCGGGCCCACGAGGTATTTTAAAATATATTCTTTTATTTCTTCGCAGTCCCAAAGGGATTTTCCCTGGGAATGTATTTGGCACCCTGGGGACAAACTGCAGAGAATTACACCCTGATATCCCGAATCAACATGCTTCAAGGTTCAATGAGACTGTAATTAAAACAACCTGTAACCGGTGTAAAATCATCCCTTACCGACACCACTTTTTACAACCTGAACAAAATGAAAATGAAATCCTTATTTAGACCGTTTATGTTTCTCCTGCTGGCCTCAATTTTTTACTTTTGCGTATGCTGAAATTTCATCAGCCTGTTCATTAAAAATATACAATATCATGGGTAAAGTCATAGATACGGGAAATATTCTCAAACAACTAAAGATCAAGGACATAAACCCCGGGGTTTCAACGGGCACGCAATGGTTCGAAACCAAAGGGGCTATTACCTCTTCGGTATCACCCCACGATGACCGGGAGATCGCCAGGGTAAAGAACGCCACCCTGGATGATTATGAGATGGTCATTAAAAAAGCACAGGAGGCCTTTAAGGTATGGCGCAAAGTCCCTGCACCTGTCCGGGGAGAGGTGGTCAGGCAGATCGGCCTGGCATTGCGAGAAAACAAAGATGCACTGGGAGCATTGGTATCCCTTGAGATGGGAAAGATTTACCAGGAAGGGCTTGGAGAGGTTCAGGAAATGATTGACATATGTGATTTCGCGGTAGGACAGGCCAGGCTTATCAACGGCGTGTCCCTGCAATCTGAACGCGTGGATCACCGTTTATTTGAACAGTATCATCCACTGGGTATTGTGGGATTGGTCACCTCCTATAATTTCCCAGTGGCCGTATGGGCGTGGAATTCAGCACTGGCTATCGCAGCCGGGGATGTCGTGGTTTGGAAACCTTCTTCAAAGACACCGCTGACCGCCATCGCCACACAAAAGATCATTCACGAGGTGCTTATCAACAATAATGTCCCCGAAGGTGTTTTCAACCTGGTGGTCGCCAAGTCTTCGGTCATGGGTGATAATTTCCTGGCTGACAACCGCATTCCCCTGCTTTCCGTCACCGGTTCCACTGCCGTAGGAAAGCGTGTTGGAGGTATTGTTGGAAAACGGCTGGGTAAAACCATTCTAGAACTGGGTGGAAATAATGCCGTCATCATTACACCCAGTGCTGACTTGCAGATGGCGATCATGTCCACCGTATTTGGAACGGTTGGAACAACCGGGCAGCGTTGCACTTCTACACGCCGAGTTATCATCCATGGAGATATCTACGAAGAGGTAAAGCAAAAATTCGTTTCGGCCTATAAGAATATTGTACCCAGGATCGGCAATCCGCTGGATATTGACAAACTTGTCGGGCCACTTATCGATAAAAGCGCTGTGGAAGCTTTCGAGCATGCCAGGAAAGAGGTAGTAAAGGCAGGAGGAAAGATCGTTTTTGGAGGCGAAGTGCTTGAAGGGGAAGATTATCCTTCAGGCAATTACGTTGTTCCCTGCATAGCCGAGGCTGAAAACCATTATGAGATCGTCCAGGAGGAAACCTTTGCACCGATCGTATACCTGATCAAATATAGTGGTGACATTAAAGATGCCATTGCCATTCAGAATGATGTGCCACAGGGCCTTTCTTCCGCATGCTTTACCCTGGATGTGAGGGAAGCAGAGACATTCCTCTCCCATTCCGGATCGGATTGCGGTATTGCAAACGTAAACCTGGGTACTTCCGGTGCTGAAATAGGCGGTGCATTTGGCGGTGAAAAAGATACCGGCGGCGGCCGTGAATCGGGTTCAGACGCATGGAAAGTGTATATGCGGCGACAAACCAATACCGTGAACTACAGCAAGGAACTACCCCTGGCACAGGGAATTAAATTCGATATCTAACCCATTAACAAAGACGATATGAAACTGAAATTTTTATCAGGATGGCTGGCTGTCATGTTACTCTTTATCACAGCAGCACAGGCACAGGAAGAAGAAAAGAAGGAAGAAGGATACAAATTTACCGATGAGGTAGTTATAGATCATACTTCCGTCAAGAACCAGTACCGTTCGGGTACCTGCTGGAGTTTTGCAGGCCTTGCCTTTGTGGAGGCAGAGCTTTACAGGATGACTGGAAAGGAATATGATCTCTCGGAGATGTTCGTGGTAAGCCATACCTATTCCGATAAAGCCAGAAAGTATGTCAGAATGCACGGAAAAACCAATTTTGGATCCGGTGCCGAAATGACCGATGTACTTCGTGTCTGGAAAGAATATGGAATGGTTCCGGAATCCAGCTGCAACGGACTGAACTATGGCGAAACGAAACATACCCATAATGAGATGGATGAGGTGCTGCTCGCCTATGTCAATGCCATTATCAAGAACAAGAACAGTAAGCTCACCCCTGTATGGGGAGAAGGTTTTGATGCCGTGCTTGCAGCTTATCTGGGCGAACTGCCTGAGAAATTCACCTATGAAGGTGTTGAATACACACCCCGTAAATTTGCCGACATGACCGGTTTCAACCCGGATAATATTGTTGAGATCACCTCTTATATACACCAGCCCTATTATGAGGAATTCGTCATGGAAATTCCGGATAACTGGTTGTGGGCCTCGATATGGAATGTAAAGCTCGATGAGATGATGGCCATCATTGACCATGCACTTGAAAATGGCTATACCGTTAACTGGGGTGCAGATGTCAGTGACAAGGGATTTTCCTGGAAAAATGGGGTGGCGATCATCCCGGACGAAGAAAAACCGGACCTCTCGGGAACGGAAAAGGAAAAATGGGAAGCCCTCACCGCAAAGGAACGCCAGAAGTCGCTCTACAGCTTTGACGGACCGGTAAAGGAAAAAGAGATCACCCCGGAAATGCGCCAAATGCATTATGACAATTATATGGTTACCGATGACCACGGCATGCTGATCGTAGGTACTGCTACGGACCAGGAAGGAAATAAATACTATAAAGTCAAGAACTCCTGGGGAACCGATGGCCATATTTATGATGGTTATTTTTATGCCTCGGCTGCTTATGTAAAATTGCAAACCATCGGCATTGCCGTGCATAAGGATGCCATTCCCAAAGCCATAAGCAAGAAAATGGGATTTTAATGTCCACCCTTTATCCCCATCCGGTAAAACCGGAAGTATTAAAAAAGGAAAAAGTGCCGGAACAGTAAACTGACCCGGCACTTTTTCTTTTCCAGACCCTCGTGGCGGATCGGTCATACCCGTTTATGCATTGGACGGGATCTTCAGAAGGAGAACTATATTGATGCCATAAAGCAATTCAATACAGCCATCAGCTCCAGGCCGGATGCCTTCGAAGCCTACTTCCTGCGGGGAATCGCCAAATTCAGCCTGGGTGATTTCCAGGGGGCCATCAACGATTTCACCACGACCATCAACATACATCCCCTCTATGTGCGTGCCTACCATTACAGGGGCATCTCAAGGGACAGGGAAAATGATTATGCCCACGCCATCAGCGATTATGACAAGGCATTGGAGATAGACCCCTTCAATCCGGAAGTCTACCTGGCCCGGGGTGACACGAAAATGCACCTTCAGGATTTTCATGGTGCTATCGATGATTATTCGGCGGCAATTAACCTGAAACAGGATATCGCACATGCTTACCTGAACCGGGGTATTGCCTACCATTTCCTCGACCAGAACGAAAAAGCCCTGAAGGATGTCAACCGGTCGATATTTCTTGACTACTTTAATGTCGAAGGTTGGGCCAAACGTGGAATGATCCGTTATGAGCTTGACAGCCTGGAGTATGCCATCGCCGATTATAATCATGCCATATCCCTGGATGACAAGAATCCGTTCCTGTATTTTCAGCGGGCACTTGCCTATTTCAAAATGAATGATACCCTAGCAACCCTGAATGATTATGATAAGGTCATCGAGCTGGACCCGGATAATGCCCTGACCTATTATAACCGTGCACTCCTCAAATCCATGACTGGGGACTATGAGCAGGCGATCACGGATTACGACCAGGTGGTGGAAATAAATCCCTTCAATGTCTATGCCTATTTTAACCGGGGTATCGTCTATTTTGAAATGGAAAAATACCGGCAGGCGGAAAATGATTTTTCTACCGCCCTTGAGATCTTTCCTGATTTTGTGGGTGCCTATATCAACAGGTCTCTTGTGCGTGAAAGGCGCAACAACCGCAGAGGGGCCATGGAAGACCATGATGCCGCCATGGAGATCATCGCACTCGTCAATGAAGAGGGGGTAAATCCTGAAATGCTCTACCAGCGCTATGCCGATTCGGCTTATTTCAATAAGATCATCGAATTTGAAGCCGACTTTGTGAGTGGAGACATGAAGAAGGGAAGGGTTCAGTTCCAGCGGGTAACCATACAACCCAAAGCCAACTTTTTCCTGGTCTATGCCTTTACCCTGCCCGATTCGCTTCGGATGAAATACGATAAGTACACTTACTACGATGAAAGTATATCGCAATTCAATGCTACCAATAAGCTGGGTATCAGGTTTGTATTTACGACCAGGGAATGGCCCGTCAGTCGTGAGAAAGCATTGAATGAGCTGCAACGCATCGACAGCACAATTTTGATTGCCGGTGATACGGCAGGTGCCTATTTTATGAAAGGGGTGATCAACAGCATGCTTCAAAACTACAGTACGGCCATCAATTCGTACGATGAAGCCATTGTGCGTGACAACCAGATCTCTTATGCTTACCTGAACAGGGGCACTACCCGTTTCGAGCTGGATGAATTCATTTATTCTGAAAGGGAATACAGTAATGCCGTGACGATCAGCAGAAGTTCATTTGACGAGGCGGAACAACGAAAACCGGATCCTCCGAACCACAGGGAATCACTTCAGGATTACGACCGGGTTATTCAGATGAATCCCGGCTTGCCTTTTGTTTATTATAACCGGGCCAACATAAAACTGCGATTGAAAGAATTTCACCGGGCCATTGATGACTATTCTGAAGCCATCAAGATTGAACCAGAACTGGCCGAAGCCTATTATAACCGCGCACTGACCCTGCTATACCTGAATGAAAAAGGTCTTGCATGCAAGGACCTCAGCAAGGCCGGGGAATTGGGGATCCAGGAATCCTATAATGTGATCAAACGTTATTGCCAGTAAACCAAAACGATAACCAATGGCTAATAATAATCCGCTCCGAAATCCTGAAGATTGGTCAGCACACCGGTAGTCAACAGAACGATGATGGATATGGCTCCTGCTATCAAACCGATCAGCGCCAGCACGCCATAAACGGTAAAATAAGTACTCAAACTTGACTGGGCTTTGATCAGTGCTTCTTTTCTCCCAGTGATCTGCGCTTCATTGATCCTGGCAGCGGCCTGCATCAAAATGATACCTATCCAGATGGGAAGCCAGGCAACGATGATGCCGACCACAGTTAATGCGATGAGTACTCCGTAGATCAGCATCAGGATACCGATCAGTTTAAGCCAACCTTTGCTGGTATATAAAGGCATGCTAACCTCTTTGACCACTTTTTCCTCGATGGAATATTGATTTTCGTCCATAATAAATCGTATTTATTGATGAAGATGAGATTAATTCATTCCTTAAATATCTGAAATTTACACACAATATTCAACTATATCCTCTTTTTTTCGACAAAGTGTTTTTAATACGTCTTCAACTTTAAAACAACAGTCTCTGTGAACTAACAAGAGATGGTGCAAAAATCATCGCAAATCATTTTTCAGGGGATGATCCAATGATTACTTTTGCATCATGAGGTGGAAGTCACTTTTCAAAAAATATATTCACAACAAATATTTTTATACGGGGGCCGTATTTCTTGTCTGGCTTGCTTTTTTTGACCAGGAGAGTTTACTGGAACAATTGAGGCTGAGCAGGACATTGCATGAATTGGAAGACCAGAAGTCCTATTATCAGGAGGAAATAGAATACAACGAGACCACTTTGCAGGAGCTGGAAAACGATAGCGCCAAACTGGAACAACTCGCCCGCGAAAAATATTTCATGAAAAGGGACAATGAAGAGATCTTCGTGATCATCAAAGAAAAAGAATAAGCCTTTATTGTCTGCATCCTGCACATTACCACCTGATTGTTAGTTGAACTAATCACCGGTCAACCGTTCAATCCAAAATGCGGATGAGGCCATTTTCAATTACATTTGTGGGGCAATTGATCGGCGATGAGAATTTTTATTTCGGCCCTGCTTATCATCCTCCTGAACCTTCAAACTACTTTTAGCCAGGAAGTCAAACTGACCCATGGCTGTAAGGAAGCCTATCAGTCCATCATCTCCCTGAAGTTCAATGATGCCAGGAGCATCCTGGCCGGGGAAAAGGAAAACCTGCCGGATAACCTGTATATTCTATACCTGGAAAACTACTTTGATTTCCTGACCC
>JARRQC010000223.1:0-4251 GCA_037382165.1 bacterium
ATTGTTCCTCATGGTTACCAATGAACGGATCGCCACCTATGACGGACACAAATACACCAAAGAAGAGGGCAGCAAGGTCTCAGGTATTGCGAATGCCTATTGGCTGGATGATTTTGATCTCTCCCTGCGCGAAGTGCTGGCTCATGCAGAGCAGGTTTATTTCAACATGAACGAATATGTTAAGCTTTTCAATGAAGTGCCTGACAGAAACCAGCGTTTCATCATGGAGTTCAGGGAAAAATACCCGCTTTACAGGCTGGAACGGGCTGCTCCGTTGCTGGCCCAACTCAGAACGATCAAATCGACACAAGAGATCGATCTGTTAAAGAAGGCCTGTGAAATTACCGGTAAGGGTTATGAAAGGGTATTGAAATTTACGCGTCCGGGTGTATATGAATTCGAGATTCAGGCCGAGATAGACCATGAATTTACCATCAACCGGGCCAACGGACATGGTTATGCGCCAATCGTTGCATCCGGTAAAAATGCATTGGTACTGCATTATATCGAGAACAATGCAAGATGTGAGGATGGAGACCTGCTGTTGATGGACTTCGGGGCGGAATATGCGAATTACGCTGCGGATATGAGCCGGACGATACCGGTGAATGGCAGGTTTAGCCAAAGACAGAAAGATTGCTATAACGCAGTGCTCAGAACCTTCAGGGCTGCCAGAAAGCAGCTCGTCCCCGGGAATACGGCCAAAAAGGTAAGTGAGGAAGCCTGGAGGCTCATGGAGGAAGAGATGATACAGCTGGGTTTGTTTTCGAAGGATGATGTGAAAAACCAGGACAAGGACAAGCCCCTTTACAAAAAGTATTTTCCCCATGGCACTTCTCATTACTTAGGGCTGGATGTACATGATGTGGGAAGCTATGATGAACCGTTGAAACCGGGAATGGTGCTGACGTGTGAACCGGCCATTTACATTCCTGAAGAAAATATCGGCATACGCATTGAAAATGATATCCTGGTCACTGAGGATGGCCCGGTGGATCTGATGGCGGGCATTCCGGTTGAAGTCGAAGAAATTGAAGATATGATGAATAGATAATCAATCAGTTACAAACTAAAAACAAATCAATTATGGACTTAATGAAACGACTGGGTGCTGAATTTTTCGGCACCTTTTGGCTCGTACTCGGAGGTTGCGGCAGCGCCATTTTCGCCGCTGCATTTCCCGGAGTAGGAATAGGCCTGCTGGGGGTATCGCTTGCATTCGGTTTAACCGTGCTGACCATGGTATATGCTGTGGGCGGCATTTCAGGTGGTCACTTTAATCCTGCTGTTTCACTCGGCTTGTGGGCCGGAGGAAGATTTCCTGCCAAAGATCTTCTGCTTTACATCGTTGCACAGGTAGTGGGCGCTATCGTGGCTGCAGCAGCCCTCTACTACATGGCGAGCGGAAAAGCCGGTTTTGAATTGGGTGAAGGTGCGCTGGCATCGAATGGTTACGGGGAGCATTCACCCGGAGGTTATTCTTACATGGCAGCGCTGGTTTCCGAGGTGCTGATGACTTTCTTTTTCATTTTTGTCATCATGGGGGCTACGGATAAACGTGCACCCAAGGGATTCGCTGGAATTGCCATCGGGCTGACCCTCACCTTGATCCACCTGATCAGCATTCCGATCACCAATACTTCGGTAAATCCTGCACGAAGTACAGGTCCGGCCCTGTTTGAAGGCGGTATAGCCCTCAGTCAGCTTTGGTTCTTCTGGGTAATGCCAATTATTGGCGCCCTCCTGGGTGGCATTGTCTACCGCTGGTTTGAATCCAAAGGGGAGGAATAAAACCCTTTGGTTCGCCTGGATCAGCCAAGTGCAACTGCCAAACGGGAGGTACAGGTATTTATACCGATACCCTGTCAGTTTTTTAAGGAAAGAAGGTAACAGATGCGGACGGCTTCGTCCCTGCTGGCCGGATTGAGGAAAGGTAAGGTCAGCTGGCTGATGTGAAAGTCCTCGTATCTTCTGATCGTGTCAAACCGGTAGCCCTCATTGGTGAGATCCGGCAGAAATTGTGCCCTTGTGAAAACTACCCTGGTATGATTGGTTCCAACGATGGAATCAAAAGAGGTGATATCTTCACTCCGGGGAAGGATCCGCTCAGCATAAAAATCGAGTGAAGGTCTGTGTGCTTTGTAAACCAAGAAATCAGCAGGGTCAATATCCATTTTCTTTAGCTCTCTGCCCACGATCGGCCCTGCCTGGTAATCACATAAAGAAGGATAAAAATGGGTGTTGAGAATGAACGCCACACCCAGTATGGTAACCAGGCTCGACCTGAATATTACAGGAATAGTGAGGTCTTTGATCGTCAGCGTATAGATGAAATACCCCAGGATAAACCACTCCACCAGATATAAATACCATGCTGCCCCCGGAAATATCAGGAAGGTCAGAATGATCGCAAACCATAGCAAAATATTCAGTACAATCTGGCCCACGGTAAGGGGTTTCCCAAATCCTTCCCATTTGACCGACCGGAAAGACTGCTCAATAAAAGCACCGGTGAGGATCGCCACCAGTGGAAAAACCACATATATATAATGTGGCAGTTTATAGGACGACATGGACATGCCGATAAAAACCAGGGTTATGCCGCTAAGGCAAAGGATTTCCGGATTCTGCTCCTTTTTTCCTATCAGTACAATCCATTTCTTAATATAAGCCACAAGTGCCAGAAGGGTCCAGGGTAGGAAGGACCATAGAAAAGAGTGAACGAAAAAGAAGGGTCCGGAATTATCCACCCAGTAATTTTCACCGGTAAGTCGTCCAAAACTTTGGTTCCAGAAATAGAATTCAATACCTGTCCATCCATGCTGCCGGTAAAGACCGATAACCATGGGTGACAATACGATGGCAATGATCAACAGTCCCAGCAGCCATTCCGGTCTGAACAGGTCTTTCCATCTTTTCCGGAAAATAAGATAGGGGCCGGCTGCCAGTATGGGAACCATAATGCCGATGGGCCCCTTGGTCAGCATGGATAAGCCGATGCCAATAAATGTCCATATAAAATGACTTATGCGTTTGTTATCCAGGTACTCAAGGAGTTGCCACAAACTGAAGACCGTAAAACCTGTCAGCATGGTGTCGGTGCGTACATCATGATTGACGACAAAATTGGCAAAGGTGGTGGCAAAGATGACCGCAGCAATTAAGCCGGTCTGTTCGTTATAGAGCTTTTTACCCAGTTTATAGGTTGAATAGATGCCCAGCAAGTTCACCAGGATGGAGGGCAGCCGATAGGCAAAATGACCTGTCCCGAATAGTGAAAAAAACCACGAAGAAAGCCAGAAAAGGAGTGGAGGCTTGTCAAGGTATTCCCAATCGCGCCAGACAGGTTCCAGGTAATTTCCGGAGTCTTTCATCTGCATGGCGATCGTGGAATATTGTGTGGCATCATTATCCATCAGATCGATACCTGCAGCGCCTATGATGTAAATCCCCAGTGTGAGCAGGATATAATATGCAGCATAACCTTTCGTCATTACAAGTCGATTGGGATTCAAAAATAGAATAAAACCCCCACAGGGAAGGCAATGACTTTTTTATAACTTTACCGTTTCCCTAAATAATAATTCAAAAATCAAGATCATGTTTGCAAAGGAAGTTTATATCGACAGAAGAAATCGCTTAAAAAGAGAAATGGGCTCTGGTATCGCCCTGTTCATGGGAAATGTGGAAGCCGCTTACAATTATCCGGCCAATACTTATCATTTCAGGCAGGACAGTCACTTTCTCTATTTTTTTGGACTGGATCATCCCGGATTTGCCGGTGTGATTGATTTTGATAACGATACAGACTACCTCTTTGGAAATGATTTTGATATTGAGGACATCATCTGGATGGGTGTGCAGCCTAAAGTGACAGATTTGGCGGCTGAAGTAGGTATTTCGAAGACCGGCACACTGAAAGAACTGGAAAAATTTATGGTAGAAGCACGGAAGAATGGACAAACGATACATTTCCTCCCTCCCTACAGGGGTGCAACCCTTATCCAGATGGCGGATTTGCTGCATCTTTCCGTGGACGAAGTCAGATCGGGTTCCTCAGAAGCACTGATCAAGGCGGTGGTAAAGCTTAAAGAGATTAAGGATCAGCATGAGATCGCAGAGATAGAGCGCGCCGTCGACATTGCCTACCTGATGCATACCACCTCCATGAAAATGGCACAACCCGGTGTCAGGGAGCAGGAAATTGTAGTAGTTTTTGAAGGTATCAGCATGGCCCTGGGAGGTCCTGTC
>JARRQC010000224.1:0-5331 GCA_037382165.1 bacterium
ATGTCAGGTTATCCGGCAGGGATATACTTGTACCGTTATGAAACAGCAAAAGGAAAACCGATCCAGGGCAATTTTGTGAAAAACTGATGAGGACTACCTGGTTTTCAGGTTTTCCAGCTGCTTCTTCAATAGTTTTGCAGCCGGTGTTATGGCCAGCCCGCCTTCACCCGTACATTTATGACAAGCCGGCATCAGGTTGCCCACGCGTTTCACGGTTTCCAGTACCTGATCATAGGGAATCAGGGTGTCGTACCCGGCAAGGACCATGGTAGCTGATGCGTAGGCATTCACCGCCGCACTGACATTCTTACCAAGACACGGGGCTTCCACACGGTCAGCAATGGGATCACAGATCAATCCTATCATATTCTGTATGGCCAGGGAAGCCGCGCCAAGAGATGCTGCAGCACTTCCGCCGCACAACTGAACTATCGCCGCAGCCGCCATTCCGGCAGATGCCCCGCATTCCACCTGGCAACCATGCTCCTCAGCAGCAAAACCGGGCCCCTCAGCAAAGAAGACACCCGCCATGCCCGCCGCAAAATAGGCTTTGATCAATTCTTCCCGTGACACCTTGCACTTGCCGGCCACTGCCTGAATGACGCCAGCCACCGTTCCGCAGGAACCTGCCGTTGGATTGGCAACGACCACTTCCATGGCACTTTTGGCTTCCATGATCGCGGTGACATTGGTAATGATCTCGTTGATCAGGTTATCAGGGATTATCCTCCCTTTCTGCTCTGCCTCCCGGATCAAATGCGATTGCCGGTGAAGTATCCTGTCCTCCCATTCCGTGCCCTGCTTGCCCGTTTCAATGGAATGCTCCATGATGGAAATCAAGTGATCCATCTTTCGGGATAAAGAGGCGTTGCCTATACCCGTCAGGCCGGATTCATAGATCAATCCGCACGCACCCATGTCGAGGTTTTGTTGGGAGGCAAAGGCAAGCGATTCCTGAATCGTCTCAAATGGCAAAGCCGGGGAGTTATTCATCACCACCGGCATTACCGGTTGGATCAAATAATGCTGAAGCACCGCCTCGTCCTTGATAAGCTCCTCAATGTCGGATTGTGAAAATGACTTTACATTGTTAATTTGAGCAAGAAAAATGGTCTGCTCCTCATTTTGGCTGACAGATACATTTGGATTATTTGCCTTCAGATCACTGACTGCAGAAAGACTGTCCATGAGCAGGATCAACACATACTGATCCCCTCTTGGGATGATGGGTATCGAACCGGCTGATTCGATAATCAATTTTCAACTGCTGACGTTCAGCTTCATCCGCAAGGAATTTCATGCGATCATCTTCAATATCTATTCCGAGCAATCCGCCATCCATGCCGAGCACCGTACCCTGCTCCCTGAAGTTTGTCGCCCAGGCTCCGTTTCGGTCAAATTCAATGCGTGCTGTTTTTAAGGGAGCATGGAAAAACTGCCTGGCAAGTTTCGCGATCCTCCACGAAGCTGCCGTATGACTGCTCGATGGCCCACGCATGACAGGCCCGATCACATCGTTGAAAATACTTGCATGACGATCCGGCATATTTTGATTTTTAAGCTTTTTGCTAAAGATAACGAGATTTTAGGAAAAGGATCAGTTCACGCAAGACAGTGGCAAGCTGTTAACAAAGCTTAATTTCAATATTTCTTTTTTACTTTTCGTTAACTTCATCGTATCATATCTAAACAGCCATCAGACTGCGCATGCCTGAAGACATACAAAAGATCATTCTCGAAGTGAAAAATGGAAGTCATGAGGCATTCAGGAAGGTGGTGGAAAGATTTCAATCCTATGCGTACAGTCTTTCTTTCAGAATACTATGCCAGAAACAGGATGCGGAAGATGTCGTACAGGAGGGATTCATTAAGATCTGGAAACATATCGGGCTATATGATCACGAACAAGAATTTTCAACCTGGATGTATAAGATCATCACAAATACCGCATTGGACAAACTGAAAAGAGAAAAGAGAAGCCATTTTACCTCTCTTTCAGAAGATCATTTAGTCAACAGGCTGAAAAGTGATGATGATACCGCTCAAAAGATGGTTAACAGCGAACTTGGAGCGATCATCCATACTCTTACCGGTTATCTGCCCGAAAAACAAAGGATGGTGTTTATCCTGCGCGATATGGAGGAGTTGAGCAGTGCGGAAACACAGGAAATACTTGACATGTCGGAAAACTCAGTAAAGAGTAATCTTTACCATGCCAGGAAATCGATAAAGAAACAACTGGAACTTTTCATGGATAAGCAAAAGGAGGTATAGCATGAATTGTAAGGAAATAGACAAACTGGTCAATCTGGCCCTGTTCGATGCAGACCATGCTGAAAGGCATAAAGTAACAGATCATATCTCTCAATGCGATCGCTGCAGCAAATTGTATGGAAACCTGGCTGCCGTCGCTGCCATGATGGATAAACTGAAGAAAACAACACCACAGCTCGACGATTCTGAATCCATAGCGCTGACCGACAGTATAATGGAAGCTGTTACGGATCAGGTTGCACCGGCTGGGATTACCCATAAACGTGAAGGAAAGGCACTCAGTCTCATGATCAGGATACTGGCAGCGGCATCAGTCCTTTTGATCATAACATTAAGTGTAGAACAATATCTGATCGTGGAAAAGGTCAGGACACTTGAAAACAATCTGGAATTGCCTGAAAAAAGGACAATTGCCGTTAACAACAACTTTTCGTTAATCCCTTTGCGGGCAATGGACCTGGCGAAAACAGAACAACGCTCAGACCTGATCGAAAGTGTAAAAGGACATAGTTTCCGCGCTCTGCTCCTTCGCAACCGGATTCTGAATCAGCCCCCTGTCAACTACGGTGTGCTATCCGGTATTCTCGCGGAATCGAAAGACGATGAAATCATTAATACTCTTTTTGTGCTGCCATAAATAAATGCTTCACTTTTTAACATGGCTTCGCCTTAAAATAAAACAGATATGAAAACACATCACATGATCATACTTCTTCTGGTCATCCTCCTGGGTTTTGGCGCCTGCAGGGAGATAACCGTCACGACTACCATTCACCACGACGGGTCTTTTACCCGTGAAATCCTTATCGAAGGGGATTCTTCATCTGTCTTTAACATGGACCTGCCTTACCCTGTGGATGATAGTTGGGAAGCCGGCTTGGTCGTCAAAGAAAACCTGACATCTTATCAGTCTCTTTTCCCGGAATGGTCCATTGCGCAGGATACTTCCCTGGAGAAAGAATGCTTACTGACCTACCGGAAAACTTATACTGATATGGCTCTGCTGAACAGGGAAATGGACGAAGATACCGGATGGCGGCAAGGGTTAGACAGGGACATTAAAATTGATAAGCACTCCGGCATTTTTTACACCTATTTTACTTTCCGGGAATCGACACCCTCTGCTAACCCCTTTCAAAACAAGGATATCCATGATTACCTCTCGGCATCAGAAATACAAATGCTGAAGGAGGCCAAACCTGCTGACAAGAAAGGTGACAGCCTTTATGGAATTGCTGAGGAAAAGGCATTTGAATATCTGAAGGAGACCATATACAATGAAGTGACATATGCAATGGAAAAGGATATCAGCAAACTGGGCAACCCCGAATTGAACGCGGTAGACCTGGATGACTATTCGGATAGTGCAGACCGAAAACTAGAAGATGTTTCTTTTGACCAGCTCAGCGAGTTTATCGACTTTTATGCAGAATGGACAGGCAAACAGGAGTTTTTATTGCTGAAAACCATGGAAGACAATTCATTTGCCCAACTGGATAGCAAGTGGGGATATTTCCTCAAGCTCCTTGAAATGGAAGGTTATACCCAACAAGTCGTGATGCCGGGTTTGTTGATCGAAACCAATTCAAAGCAAGTCGTCGGAAACCTGGTTTCATGGAAAGAAGAAGGATTCCCCATGATCCTTTTCGATCATGAGATCTTTGCGGAATCAAGAACTGTGAACTATACCGGTTTCATTATTTCCGGCATAATCCTTCTGGCCCTGGTATTTTTGCTTTCTTACAGCGCTTTTCGATCAAAGGGAAACTGAGGGCCGGGACGGAGGCGATTTGTGACAGAGGACGGAAGCCGGAGGACGAAGGACCGGGTACAGAGGACGGAAGACCTGAGGCAGAGGAGGAAGGACTGGCCACAATGACCAATCCAAAGATAAAACACAAAATTCTGAGCAGTCTCAATGTTACTCCAGCTCCCCTCGTAACCCGCAACCCGCACCACGAAACACAACAAATGACCACGAATCACCACAATTGACAATTCACAATTAAAACTCACAACTATCCCATTCCCTTATTCCCCATTAGAGCACAAAAGCGTACTTTTAACCTGATAAAATTAGTTGCGATGCATATGTTAAGAACGCTTGCGCTCCTACTGGCAGTTGCCATGGTTGGTCAGTCAACAGCCCAGGTGTTGGTTTTCACCAAACAGGATACCTTGCGTGGCTCGATCACCCCGGAGCGTGCCTGGTGGGACCTCACCTATTACCACCTGGAGGTCAGAGCAAACCCGGAAGACAGCACCCTTCAGGGAAAGAATACGATCATCTACCAGGTATTGACACCCGATCACCGGATGCAGCTGGACCTGCAGGAACCGATGAAATTGACCAACGCCTCGCAGGATGGAAAGGAACTCTCATTTCAGCGCAATGGAAATGTGTATTACATCGACCTGGTTAAGGAGCAGATTCCCGATCAAATCAACACGGTGTTGGTACATTTTGAAGGGAAGCCTGTGGTTACAAAACGTCCGCCCTGGGATGCAGTACTTACATGGAAATACGACCAGCATGGCAACCCCTTCTTCGCCACCTCCTGCCAGGGGGAAGGTGCCAGCACCTGGTGGCCCTGTAAGGATCATATGTATGACGAGCCCGACAGTATGCTGATGAGCTTCACTGTACCCGGTAATCTTACCGCAGTTGGAAACGGCAGGCTCCGTGCTGTTGATAATAACAACAAAGAAAAAACAAAAACTTTCCACTGGTTTGTATCCAATCCGATCAGCAATTATTGTGTAAATATGAACGCAGGGCATTACACTCATTTCTCCGAGGTATTTGAGGGCGAAAAGGGTAATTTAGATTGCGATTATTATGTACTGAGCGATAACCTGGAAAAGGCGAAGAAACATTTCCAGCAGGCACCCATGATGCTGGAAGCTTTTGAATACTGGTTTGGCCCCTACCCTTTTTATGAGGACAGTTACAAACTCGTTGAAGTGCCCTATCCTGGTATGGAACATCAAAGTTCGGTAACCTATGGCAATGGCTTTGAAAACGGTTTTATCGGACGGGGAGACATTAGTCATTCG
>JARRQC010000225.1:0-4228 GCA_037382165.1 bacterium
TATGGATAAAGCAACTAGACGGTGCATCAATTCTGTATCAGATGATACATATTATGATTTAATAAGGGGCCAGACCTGCCTGGAATGACCATAGGTTTCGATCAACACTTGTCGGAGTAAGGCCCCTTACAACGCCAGCCCTGCCGATAAGATTAAGCCATGGCTGTTTGTACGCAGATCGCCCTTGAAACTATTTGTAATGCCTATGGAATAGCTGAAATCTATGTTCAGTAATCCAATATCCACCTGGATCCCCGCACGAGCCCCCAGATTGTAAATATGAAGATTAAGTTCCCCCGGCCTGAATGTTTCCTCTTCGCCTTCTGTGCCGTATCGGCCATTTAGAATGAATTTATTGATGAGACCTCCATATAAGAAGCACTTAAAAAGCGGCTTATTTACAGGTACATATCCCATATTTAATGGAACTTCAAGAGATCTGATTTTGATATCCACCGGCTCGGGAATCATTCCACCCACCTCTTCAAAGGGCTGATAGGTCAGGCCATATTTTAAAAAGGTAATATCTGCTTCCACGAACCTTTTTCTGTGTATGACCCTGAAGCCTCCGCCTGCCTGCCATCCATGCAGATACTTGCTTGTGCCCTCTATACGAAGGGCCAGCCGGGTTGCATTCCAGCCTCCAAACATTTTAATGTGCATTTTCGGTACCTGGGCCCAGGCCAATATGGGCACCACCAATAAACCCGCTATGATGATAAGCTTTTTCATCTTTCAATGTGTTAGGCGGGGAACAGGTATTCCTTCCCATCGATGATAAACTTCATGTCCATAATACGCGGCCACAATGGTTTTTCCGGAAGATTCTCCTTTTGCCACTGCTCATGCAAGAGGTATAGTTGCTCGTACAGATCGGGCATCTGTTCTTTCAGGTTATAGGACTCGGACATATCATTCCTGAGATCATACAGTTCGGCCCAACCATCCCGGGTGCTCAAAATGAGCTTATAATCCCCATCCCGTATGGCCCAGATATGTTCACATCGCCAGAACAGGCGCTCATGCGGCTGTGCCTGGTTCTCACCGAGCACAAATGGGATCAGATCCACTCCGTCGTATTCGCGATCCCGGGGGAGTGTTCCGCCCGCATTGATCAGTGAGGTAACAAAGATATCGGCAGAGGAGACCGGATGTTTGTACCTGGTCCCGGCAGGAATTTTAGCCGGCCATTTCATCATGTACGGCACCTGTATTCCCCCTTCAAACTGGCTGATTTTCCCTCCTTTCAGGGGTCCGTTGTCGGTGGCTTTTGTATAGGAGGCTCCTCCGTTATCACTCAACAAAAAGATGAGCGTATTCTCTTCGAGTCCCAGGTCAATGATCTTCTGATGAATTTCACCTATGGCGTCATCCAGTGCGGAGATCATCGAATAATACACCCTTTTGTTTTCATCTTCCACATGACCGTACATGCAGTAATAATCGACCGGTGCCTGAAACGGTACATGGGGGGCTGAGAATGTACAATAGAGGAAGAAGGGCTCTTCCTTATTTTTTTCAATGAAGTCAATGGCCTTATCACGGAACGCATAGGTCAAATATTCTTCTTCAATGATCTCCTTGCCCATTTCCATGATCGCGGCCTGGCCGAATCGTTCCGTATTCCACTGATGCTGGGCACTGAAGGACTGATGCTCGTAATTAATGATATGGCTCCAGTTCCTTTCAGCCGTATAGAGTGAGGAAGCCCCGTAAAAGCCGTACTGATAATCGAATCCCCGCTTTAAAGGGAGATGATTTTTGGAGATCCCCAGGTGCCATTTCCCCACGAGGCCATTGGTATAATTCAATGTTTTTAATGCCTCGGCCAGGTTGATCTCTGTCGGAGGGAGACCCTGTTTATGCACCTGGTATTCAGAAGGAAAATGCGGCTTTGCCTGTATAACAAAATCCCCCGTGTTTTTAAAATATTTTCCCGATAAATATTCGACCATATTCGTTGGGTAGAACTCCATGATCTGGGTTTCGAAACCATATCGGTTTTGCACCCTTCCCGTCATAATTCCTGCCCTTGAAGGTGCACAGGTGGGTGCGGTTACATAGGCATCCTCAAATATCACACCTTCATGACCAATTCTGTCAATGTTCGGGGTGGAGATGTGATCGACACCATAGGCCGATACCTCGTATTTTCCCAGATCATCTGCCATCAGAATGACAATATTCGGCGGACGATCGCCGGGTGCCGGCCGGGAGCTGTTCAGAAAGGCTTTTTTCCCTTTTTTCAACTCCTTGTCCCAATGGATCCTCCATTTACCGGTTGTTACGGTCAGGGGATAACAGCTGCTGAGCAGGATTACAAATACCGGGAGGGAAATGAAAATTCTTTTCAGTATCCGTAATAATTTCGGTTTCTCCTTCGCTTGCATGGTGCACAATTTTTGTCTCAAAGCAGGGATCAGAAATTGATGCGGTAATATATGTTTGGGAAAATTCCCTGCTGGTAAACCATTTCGATCATTTCGGAGCCTCCGTTGTATATGCGCTCCCATTCATTTTGCCTGTTGGTAAGATTGGTGACATCGATGGCTACTTCATGCCGCACCTTTCTGCCGTTGTATTTGTATCCGGCCTTGGCATCCATCCTGAAATAATTGGCCAGCCTGGGTTCCCAGGCATTTTCATACTGGTATACATCCTTCTTCTCCTCCAGCGTTCGTTCTACATCATGCGGGATGATCCTTCTTCCCCCGGATGTAACAATACGCAAATTAAGATCAAACGCACCGTTTTCCCGGAACGGCAGTTCGTATCCAAACAGTGCATTTACATTGAAGTTGCTGTTGAAGGCAGTATTTCTCAGGACACCATCGCTGCCCTTATATTTTGAATCCAACAAAGATGTTGTAAGAAGAAAATAATACCCTTTACTCAAGAATTTTTCCAGTGTAAACTCAATTCCATTATTTCTTCCGGTGCCTTCATTGACCAGGTTATCGACTGCATTATTAAATGAGCCGGCTCCCAGGTTGAGGAGGGAATAGTAACTTGAACTGTCTTCAACCGGTACATTATAAAGCAATTGCAGGAATAGTTCTGTTTTAAACCTGAGCACCTCCGAAATGGCTACATCGTATCCAAGGGCAAAATGATGGCTTTTGGTAAATTCAAGGTTAATGTTGGTTTCTTCATAGTTTTCCCTGTCCCGCTTATTGTTGGTCAGATTTTTACGCAGCAAATAATGAAAGAAGGGATGAGTCTGGCTGTGAAGACCATAACCCAGGCTTACACTATGCTTATCATTGATCCTCCATCTAAGATTTGCCCTGGGCTCCAGGGCATTTGAATGATTCAGGAAAAAGTGCATGTAATTCAGCCCGCTGTACAGGGTGAGTGAATTTGTGAACCTGTATTTCCATTCAACAAAGCTTTTAAAGATAATCAAATGGTCTCTCTTTAAATGTGTTGCGGGATAGATCACCAGGCTGTCACCATCAGATCCAGGGAATAATTCAAATTCATTTTGCAACAAATAATCAACAAAAAAATCTTCAACAGATATTCCGGCCCCAATGCTGTTTTTTGCATTGATCTTGCTCAGTAACCTGGAAGAAATATAGAGCCTGTCCTCCCTGTAAGTATTGGAAATAAGCTCTCTTGTAGTTACATCATTGACAAGGGAGTCATACCGTTGAAAACTTCGGTTGAAAGAGGTTGAAATATCACTGATAATCCTTGTCTTGCTTCCAAAAAAGTGAACATGCTTGAGTCCGATTACTCCTGTGGCTGCGCCTGTCTCATTTGTTATTTGACGATTATTTCCTGGCGAGGAGGAAATCTGGTCATCCGCTATTTCAAGTATCCGGCTGTTTCCCCCAAGCCCGAAAACTGATATTTTACCTTTTTTTGTGGGGAAGTTCATTTTGAGATTAAGATCCTGGTAATGCGGCAAAGCATCCACCCACAGCAGGTCATCCACGAGCCCAAGGAAAGAACGCCGGTAATTGGCCAGGTAGGAGGCTTTCCCATCTTTTGAGAACGGCCCCTCGGCACCCACCTCAATCCCCATTAATCCTACCTCAGCAACGTACTCCCTTTGTTCGTTGTTTCCATTGCGAAGGTTCAGATCAAAAACTCCCGATATCCCGTTGCTGTATTCTGCCGGGAAAGCACTGGTAAGAACGTCTGACTGGCTCAGTAAGTTATTGTTCACCATGCTGATCGGACCGCCTCTGGAACCCGGATAATCAAAATGGTTGGGATTGGG
>JARRQC010000226.1:0-6393 GCA_037382165.1 bacterium
TGATCTCACCTTTGATGCTATAGGATATTTTTCCGTTTTCTTCCGACACGATGATAGCGATGGCATCGGATATCTCCGTTATGCCCACGGCAGCCCTGTGCCGCAATCCAAAAGTGGTTCTGATCTTTTGTTTGGTGACCGGCAAAATGACGGCTGCCGCCCGTATACGGTTGTTCGTTATGATCATCGCCCCATCATGGAGGGGGGAGTTCTTGAAGAAAATATTCTCGATAAGCTGGGCATTGATAGCAGAATCGACTTCCTGTCCGGTGCTGACATACTGGCCCAGCTCGTTTTGCCGCGTAATAACGATCAGTGCACCCACCAGGTTTTCCGACATGCGCTGGCAGGCTGTCACAACTGCATCTACATCGAAGTCGATCTTTTCACCTAATAGCTTTTTCAGGAAGTTGAAGCGGCGGCCGTACTTACCCAGTAGGTTGGGTGTGCCTACAGCCAGAAGGAATTGACGGATCTCCGGCTGGAAGATGATGATCAGTGCTACCAGTCCGACACTGATAAAAGCCCCGAGAATACCGGAAAGCAACTCCATCTGAAGGGCGTCCACCAGCCTCCAGATCATAAAGAGTGAGGTCAGCCCCAGAAAAATGTTGACCGCGACGGTACCCTTGACAAGCTTGTATAAGGTAAAAAGTAAGACAGCTACGAAAAAGACATCGACGACATCAAGAAACCGGACTTCTATGAATAAAGGAATCAAGGGCTATCAAATTTTTATCAAAAGTAAGCAATCCTTATCATGCATTTTACTCCTTCAATAGCTTTATAGTTTCGTTAATGATCTGTTTTGATGTCAGCCCGTATTTTTCCATCAACTCTTCCGGGCGGCCTGATTCACCGAAACGATCTTTCATGCCGATCCTTTTTAACCTTACCGGCGACTTTTCTGCCAGCACTTCAGCCACGGCACCACCGAGTCCGCCTGTGACCTGGTGCTCCTCTACAGTGACCAACAGCCCGGTTTCCCTTGCCGCCTGCATCAATATATCCTCATCAAGCGGTTTGATGGTATGCATATTGATCACCCGTGCTTCGATTCCTTTCTCCGATAATGGGCCGGCTGCCTCGAGTGCTTCCCAGACCATATGTCCGGTGGCAACAATTGTTAGGTCCTTCCCCGGCCTGAGTAATTGCCCTTTGCCGATGGTAAGGGATTGATCCCTGTCGGTAAAATCTGGAACGGCCTCTCTTCCGAACCTGACATAAACGGGCCCGGTTAGTTCATTGATGGCTTTTTTAGTGAGCAGCCTGGCCTGGGTGGCATCGGCAGGGGAGAGGACCGTCATTCGCGGGAGGGAACGCATGATGGCGATGTCTTCCAACGCCTGGTGTGTCGCACCGTCAGGACCGACACTGATACCGGCATGGGCACCGCCGATGACCACGTGCAGATCATTGTAACAAACCGACACACGGATAAAATCTGTTGTACGCAGGGCCGAAAAAACAGCATAGGTTGCAAATACGGGCACCTTTCCGGAAAGTGCCAGCCCGGCGGAAACACCCACCGCATTCTGCTCTGCAACACCCAGGCTGATAAAACGATCCGGAAAAGCCTCTGTAAAGAGGTCCATGCTTACCGATTTGGTGATATCTACCCCAATGCCAAGCACAGCCGGGTTCTGCTTCGCAGCTTCCAGTACACCCTGGCCGAAACCGGCTTTGGTGGGTGTGTTACCTTTATTTTGGTAAATTTTCAAAAGTTATTGCTTCCAGATATTGAGCTTAAGCACAGGTTAACTGATAATGCACTGTTATTAATATTTATACTTTTTAGTTATGATTGAATTTCATAGAAGAATACACCAATAGGGCGCTGCCCCCCTTCTTCTTCAACCATCATTCTTCAGCCTAAATTCATTAATTAACCAACTCGGGGCAGGAGTTCGACTAATTGATTTCTCTGCGTCTTCGACTTGTAAAATCAGAGTCTCACTGATTCAAAATTCAAGATTCCTCCTCCATCTCTTTCAAAAAATCTCCAAGCTCTTCTCTCGTGGGCGCCTTCCCGTGCCAGGTGTAATCACCTTCGATGCTTTTGACACCCTTGCCCATCATGGTTTTGGCAATGATGACTGTAGGGTGGCCGGTGTAATTGATCATACTGAAAACCTCCAGCAGCTCTTCGATGCTGTTGCCGTCACACAACCTGACTTCCCAGCCGAAAGCTTTCCATTTTTGTGAAAGGGGCCGCAAGGTCATCACATCTTCCGTAGCGCCGTCTATTTGAAGATAGTTTCTGTCTACAATGGCTACCAGCTTATCCAGTTTGTGGTGCGCTGCCGACATGGCCCCTACGGCTACTGATAATCCCTGCCCCAGTGAGCCTGCAGAAGTCTCCAAACCAGGCAAATGATGATCCGTTGCAGGATGGCCCTGTAAACGTGAGCCCAGCTTGCGCAGCGTTTTCAGTTCTTCTTTCGGGAAATAACCTGCTTCCGCCAGGGTAGCATACCAGCCGGGTGCCACATGGCCTACTGAAAGTACCAGTCGGTCTCTTTCAGGATGATCCGGTCTCCCGGGGTCTTGGTGCATTTCATTGAAATAGAGAACCGTAAAAATGTCCGCCAGTCCCAGTGATCCACCGGTGTGTCCTGATCCGGCTTCTGCAAGCATCATCAGGGTGTTGCGGCGGATGTTATGGGCGATCTGCCTGAGTTGTGTTGTGTCGGTAATGGGATGGTGCATTCGTAACGTATAAGTTCAATATGATTCGCGTGCTGAAGCACAGACTTATTGATAGATTATGGACTTAACTTCTGACAAGTTATTTAATAATGAATTTCTTTACAAGACGGTGATTATCAGATTCCATCTCACAGGAATATAAACCGGGTGGCAATTCCTCCAGGTTCATCCTGACCTTACCCTGTAATTCTCCGTTGCGCTTTGATGTATATACCTGCTGACCCGATACATTAGTTACAGATATATTCATTTCCCCAGCTTTTCGGAGGGCATAGCTACTGGTGAAATTTCCCTGGTTCGGGTTGGGCAGGAGTTCAAATGTCATTTCACCAGATATATCCTCAGGAGTGGCGGTAAACATATCCATATAGAAATTATGGTAGACATTGTCGCCAAAATCGGGTTCAAAAGACCGGATCATTTCACCTTCCATGTCATAGATCCTCAGGTAACCGCTGCCTTCGCTGTTGGCCCAGAAGGAAATGCCATTGTCTCCCGTGTCCCAGAGGTAAAAGTCATAGATACCGTTGAGGAGGGTCACCGTATCAACATAAAGGGTCTGCGCTTCAAAATCGCCTTTTTCGAATACGACATTCCCCTCCATATCAAAGATCTGGTAGCTGTTCTGACTGGGGGTCTTGTTGGTTTTGAAATGGATGACAAAAGTGCCCGGATAAACCGCCGGCAGGCTGTATTGCGTATGATACGTGTTATTGATGCCATTTTCATCCGTAATGCCATTTGGATTTTCAAGCGATACCTTAAAATGGCCGTCACCTTCTTCCCATGCCGTCCAGTCGAAGGTTTCAAGCACTACGGTTTCTTTCTGCATAAAGCCGAGCGCTCCATTCCAGGCATGGAAATGGCTGCTGCCTTCCGGTCCGTATACAATATCCAAACTGGTCAGCGTATCGCCACCCAGGTTCTGAATGACCACTATGGGGGCTGATATGGAAGGGTTAAAACGGCCCGACAGCTCATGGTCGGTAGGCCGGATCACATCCACAACAGCAGCATCTGTAGTAAAATTAGGATTTCCATAGGAAAAGAGCTGTACTTCAAGTACATAATTCCCGTAAGGGTCAGGGTCGGAATTGTAATCGATCACCACTGTATCACCAGTTACATAAGGTGTGATCTCAACGTCATGCTCAGTCACCTTTGCACCGGGACACCATCCTGCACGGTCGTAAATCCAGGTACCGCCCTGCGGGTATAAGGCATTGTTGCTGCACTCCTCGATGATCTGCCAGTTGAACACATTCTCTCCTTCCACATCGAGGTAATGCACCTTGTAACAGAACTCTGCGCAGTTGGTGCTGTTGTCGAACTGGTGACCGGATGTCCTTGTCTTCACCTTGAAAGTGGAAGCATCAGGCAAGAGGGCAATGGTATCCGGCGGTACCAGGGTTTCAAAGTTATTCAGTGCGAAACTGCCCGAATAGATCTTCTCGATCTTCTTTACCTCCCGGGGCGGTGTTCCTTCGATCATATAGAACTTCAGGTCGAGCAGTTCCTGGAAGTTACCGGCTGTCAGGTGAACGGAATCCCTCAGCAATGGTGCATAGTCCGTGACATCGAAAACCCATGTCCAACCTTCTCCCAGGTCAAGGCCTATACCGTAGGGTGTAATGTATCGCGCAATCTCCCAGGGGATGACCACCTCGTAGGGATCGCCATAGTAAATCATATCTTCATGGTAAATGATGCTGTCGGGGGCCACAAGCGTTGAATCGACAGCCATACCGAATTCGTTAAAAACATAATTGTTATAATAGGCCGGCCAGGCAGTCAGGGTGTCTGTGGGAGCAGGCGGATCGGCCGGGTCAAACAATACGATGTTCACTGCCGGTTTTGCCATCGTATCGACCCTCACCAGGGAATCCAGCGTATGGGGGTCATATTCCCCGCTTTCAAACGTAGCATGTGGACGCACATTCAGTTCCAGCGCGCCAAGGAACCGCTCGGCACCGTGATAATTTTTCCAGGCGGGAAAGCCAAACTGCGTGCCGTCAAACCCGTTGGGGCTGTTATCCTCCGCCTGGGTTCCTGACCCTTCATTGAATGAGTAATAGGCCCGAAGATGATCATAATCAGGATGACTGGAATTGACACTTCGGTATCTCCACGCTTTGATCGTGGCTTCATCCAGTGCCTTGTCCCAGATGCGGAATTCATCGATCATACCATCATAATATCCGTTGTAGGTGAGCGCTGCGCCGATGCGGAATTCGGTGATGCCGGACATCGGGCGGTAGAAGCCCCCTCCGATATTCCACAACTCTCCGTTGAGATAAACCAGCATCAGCCCGGTTTCAATGTCTTTCGTGAAAGCCCAGTGATTCCACTGCCCTTCGTAGGTGGAGGGGTCGGAATTCAACAGGGTGAGCCGGTCGTAATTTCCATTCCAACCGGCATCCCAATAAACAATCTCATTACCCCATGGGAGATGAATGTTCAACAGGCGGTGCCCTTCGCTGTCGATGCCTTCAATGATAGAGGAGTTTGCGGGCTGGATATCCGGATCACCATATTGCCAGAAAGAGATGGTGATGGCGCTGTCAATGGTCTCAAACACTTCGGCAGGCACATCAATATAATCCCATCCCCCGAAGTCAAGGTGGTAGTCGTTCAGCGAAGCGAAATAAGAAGTGTTGGATGAAGCCGGATCGGCAACCATTACGACCGCTCCGTCATGGGTTTCAAAACTGATATCAACGAGTATATTGGAGGTTCCATCCCATGTAAAGGGAAAAGCGAAATCCACCCGCTGCGGACCCGGGTCAAAGCTCCTGTTGTCGTGTACCACAGTTTCAAATCCCTCATCGACAAAAAGGTTAGGGGGCAATTTGTCCAGTGAAGTATTCTGTATGCGAATGCGGAAATGGGTGAAATCGATCTTGGATTCCCCGAAATTGTAGTATACACTTGTAATATCTCCAGCTTCAAGGCCGGCATCCAGGAGTTCGGATGCTTTGTAAAGATGCTGCATGCGTCCATCGGGACCACTGCCGTCCTCTTCCCAAATCAATGTTTCACCTGCATCACCTACTTCGGCTGAAATATCCGCTTCCGTCTGGTTGCTGTATTCCATCCAGGCCATGTACCGCCAGGAGGTGTCATACATGTAGGCGAATGAATCGGGACTGGCATTGTTGACCATATAATTGGGGTGGGTATACGTGGTAGAATCAAGTTCGCCGGTATGCTCCTGTACCCTGGTATAGGTGATATAATCCCACTCTCCGCAGGCCGGGTTCTGGGAGGGATCACATTTCAGTGTGTAGTACATCAGGATCTTTGAGAAGCTGATGGTATCCCCCGGAAACTGGTAGACACCCGATCGCGGGGAATTCCATCCCGGCAGTGTGGGTGTATCCCAGTCGATGGTCTGGACGATAAGGGTGTCGCCCTCGTCGGCCGAAAGCTGGTAAGATACAAGCAACAAGGTAAAAAGCAAAAGGCGGATGAAAAACTTCATGATAACGGGTTGTTTACTATTGCGGCATAAAATTAGAAAAAACCTGCCGGGTTCTCAGGCGGTATAAAGATTACTTGTTAACGGGTATTGCTGAATACAATTCGCCTGTCGACTGCAGTCTGAGGACTAGTTTGAATGGGAATAGGATAAATAAGGTGTTAAGGGTACATAGGGTTTATTGGGTTTAAAAGGGTGTCTTTTTT
>JARRQC010000227.1:0-4671 GCA_037382165.1 bacterium
CTTTTGCCTGCTCATACCTGTCCTTGTTTGCATTAAACCAGTCGCGGTTGTTATTGAGGCTAAGATCCTCAAGAAAGTCCATCACTTTTCGATCCATTTGAAGCAATATTTTGTATATTTAAGGAGCCGAAAGTAATAAAGTTTTACCACAGGCGATAAACCAATTTAAACCAAATTAATGATGAGTAAAGTACCCTTCGGGGCAATCTTTTCCTTGTATTTCCTATTGATCTTATCAGGTTGTTTGCGGGCGGGCGGGCTTTATTTCCCATCCGGTGCCAGGCAAGCCGGTATGGGGCGGTGTTCCGTTAGCCTGGCTGACTTCTGGAGCGTACAGAACAACCCTGCCGGTATTGCCGGTTCAGATCGTTTTCAGGCAGGCATTTTTTATGAAAACCGTTACCTGCTGGCCGGCCTCGGTCTTAAGAACATCGCTGTCATCTGCCCTGTACCTCTGGGCACACTGGGGTTGACGATTTCCCATTTCGGCTCCGGTCTGTATAGCGATATGAAAGCAGGCCTCGGCTTTGCCAGGTCATTCGGGCCAAAATTCAGGGCTGGATTGCAACTCGATTATCTGCTCACTTCAATCGGTGATGGTTATGGTTCTGTCAGCACCCCACATCCCATGAAATACTAACCCTGGGTTTCGGATGGCGGACTGGCAAACTCCAGTTCGACATCTCATCAGTAATGCATCAATTGCTGGGCTTCTCCATGCAATTCTCCATGGATATAACCTTTTAGCCATGCACAAGTTTACAACATCCCCCTATCCCGGATGGCATACCTTTTTGCTTATCATACTTGGGAGCTGTCAATGCGCCTTCGGACAGCAAACGGATTCAACAGAACGGCTTGATTTTCATAGGATGACCGATCAGATCGAGTTCCTGTCCCAAACCATGACAGATGAGACCGATTTCAGCGACCTCGTCGAACAATACCGCTATTACCATGAACATCCTGTAAATCTCAACGGGCATAACATCGATGTGCTTTTGCAGTTATATCTTATTAACAATCGTCAGCTAAATGCATTACAGGAATACTTAAAAAAGTATGATCATGTATATACACTGTTTGAATTAAAACACATTGATGGATTCGATGAAGTCACCCTGCAGCGTCTTAGCCCTTATGTGCAAGCAGGACCTGTGGAAAAACAAAAGACTTTTTCTCCCGGTCAACTTCTGAAACAGGGAAAGCACCTGCTCATCACCCGATTCGGAAAGATCCTTGAAACTGCCGAAGGATATCGGGCAGATAAGCTGTACGGCGCAACTTACCTGGGTAATAATTTCTCCTACTACCTCAGGTACGGTGCCCGTTTTGGGGACAAGATCAGGTTTGGATTTACCCTGGACAGGGATGCCGGAGAATTGATCACAAAAAAGCAGCTGAGTGATTCCATCCGGCAGATCGTCGGAGGGAAAGCCAGGAACTATGCTGATTTTTTATCCGGTTATGTTTTCATTTCACATATTGGTCCAGTAGAAAAACTGATCATGGGTGACTACCATCTTCAATTCGGACAAGGATTATCCATGTGGTCAGGCATGGCATTCGGTAAGTCATCTGAAGTCAACCAGGTCCGGAGGATTGGGGCAGGCATCAAACCCAATACGGCCACAAATGAAAACCGGTTTTTACGCGGCGGAGCCATTCAATTGCGATGGAAAAGCCTATCGATGCTTGCCTTTTATTCTGCAAACCGGATGGATGCAAGCCTAAAAACCAGCGAAGGCCGACAGAAAGTGAGTGGTCTGCCGGAATCCGGCAAACACAGAACAATCAGCGAATTGAATGCCCGCGATGCCCTGGGCGTCAGGGTGACCGGTACCAGGCTGGAATATCGCCATGACAAATTCAGGCTCGGATCTACGCTTTTCCAAACCAGGTTCTCCCTCCCGATTGATAAAGGGAACGAGCCATACAAACTGTATGATTTCAGGGGCAATTTCCTGATAAACCTGGGGTTTGACTGGGATGTAAGCGTACCCAAACTGTCCTTTTATGGTGAAATTACGGGATCATTGCCTGACGGGCTGGCAGGACTTACGGGTTTGGATATCTTTCCCGCGGACAGGCTGATGCTAAGCATCCATTACCGGAATTATCGAAACGGCTATCATCAATTCTTCGCCAATCCTTTCAGTTCCGGCAGCAACATATCCGGCGAGACCGGTTTGTATCTTGGCATCCGCATCTTGCTTGCAAAACACCTGCAACTTAGTTCCTATATTGATCATTACCGCCTCACCTGGCTTCGTTATCAAAAAGACAGCCCCTCGATCGGCAGGGAAATTTTATTGCAGCTCGATATTAAAATACGGTCCCTGGAAAGTCTATATCTGCGTTACAGATTCCGGGAAAGTCAGCAAAACAGCCGGGATGAATGGGATTTGCTGGATCATCTTGAATACCGTAGCAGAGATGAAATCAGGCTCCATCTCAGCTACCGGGTTTTTGACTTTCTCCGGTTCATCAATCGCATCGAGTTTGTAAGGGTACGCAACGAAATCAATGAACCTGAGACCGGTTTTCTGATATACCAGGATATACGTTTTCGCCATGATCCTTTTCCCCTTGAATTTTCCGCCAGGATCGGATGGTTCGATACGGAATCCTTTGACAGCCGGTTGTACGCCTATGAGCATGACCTGCGCTACGCATTCAGCGTACCAGCCCTTAGCGATGCAGGGATCAGGTATTACGTCATCCTGCAGTACAGATGGAAAAGGTCACTGAATCTGGGTGTCAGGTGGGCAAGGACCGTATTCCTGAACCGTCAGCATATTGGATCAGGTAATGATCTGATTGAAAGCAATAAGAAAACAGAGCTTAAAGTTCAAATGATCATCAAATGGTAATCATATCCCGGAAGTTCACAAGGATCAGTAAAGCCTTTCCCTTTTGAAAAGATAGGGCAGCATAATACCTTCGAAGCCTTTATTGATGTCGGCCTGTACATAGTCAATATTATACCGCCCACACCTGATCTCCAGCTCGTGCCGGGTTTTGTAAAAGCTTTCCCGGTACTTGTCCCTCACCTCTTGTGGATTGAGTTTTATCGACTCGTTGGTTTCCATATCGACAAATTTGTAAGGCCTGTTTTCCAGGTCAAGCTCTTCTTCCAGTTTGAGGTCTGCCACATGAAACAAGATCACTTCATGATTATAATGCTTGAAGTGCTGCAGAGCGGAAAACATTTCATCAACATGGTGGGAATTTTCCATCATATCGCTGAAGATGATCACCAGGGACCGTTTATGCAACATTTCCGCGATGCGGTGCAGGGAAGATGTGACATCAGTTTTTCTCAGGTTCTTTCCCAGTTCTGGATCCAGTAATTTCTCAAGTTCCGTGTAGAGGTATTTTTGATGGATAGAACTCGATCGTACGGGAGTATGCAATTCCACTTCTTCTGAAAAGGTGCTGATTCCTGCCGCATCCCGCTGTTTTTTCATCAGGTTGATCAAAACGGCAGCACTGTAGATGGAAAAAACGATTTTACTGGGGTTGTCAATATCCGCCCGCTCACGCCGTGGAAAATACATGGAGGAGGATCTGTCAATAATGATCCGGCATCTCAGGTTGGTTTCTTCCTCATACCTTTTGACAAAAAGCTTGTCTGTACGGCCATATAATTTCCAGTCGATAAACCGTGTCGACTCACCCGCATTGTAAAGCCGGTGTTCTGCGAACTCGACTGAAAAACCATGAAAAGGGCTTTTATGTAATCCGGTGATAAATCCTTCCACCACCTGGCGTGCCAGGAATTCCAGCGAGTTAAACTGTTGCAGTCGGTCCTTATCAATGGATATACTCATAAAAAAAGGCAGGAAGCAGTAAGCGCTGCTTCACAGGAGAAATTAATAGAAAGCCCAATAATGATACCAAAAGGGTGGGCAATCCTGAAATTACAACAGGGCTTCCAGTTTTTGTACCAGCACTTGTTTGGGTACTGCACCCACCTGTTTATCGACGACCTCGCCGTTCTTAAAAAATAATATGGTAGGAATATTTCTGATACTGTATTTCCTGGCCGCATCGGGATTGTGGTCTACATCCAGTTTACCAACGATGGCCTGGTCTGCGTATTCCTCTCCAATTTCCTGCACTATGGGGCCCACAATACGGCAGGGGCCACACCAAACTGCCCAGAAATCAACAATCACAGGTTTATCTGCATTGATAACAAGAGATTCAAAATTTTCGTCTGTGAATTCTAAAGCCATGATTACATCATTAATTTAAGCAGGCAAATATACTTAAAGATATTACTATATTCGATTCGGTTTTTCAATTTTAACATCAATTAGAAAAACGCTAATTGATAGAGCATGTCAGCCTGCTTCTTTTCATCAGGTCATGGATGAATGAGCGGGGATCCACCTTAATATCCATGGTTCGCATCGTGAGCATATCATCATTCTCTTCATCCCTCACCTTGAACTGCAGGGTACAATTACCGTTATTTTCCCTGGCCGTATTATCAAGTAAACTGATCAACCCGTCATCTATCTCTTCCAGGTCCACATTCACGGTAACTGATTTGGCCAGTTTACTCATGGTTTCTGCCAGCAGGAAAATTTCCGAAATGCGCACTTCGAAATTACCGGGTTGTTTATATCTTTCCTCCACGGTAGCTGTAACGAAAACCTTGTT
>JARRQC010000228.1:0-4182 GCA_037382165.1 bacterium
TCGCGAAGATGGAAAATACGTATGGCCCATCTATCACGATTTTGACATTTATATCGCGGACCTGGAAGGAAATGTCATTGACACCCTGATCTCAGGCCCCGGTTATGATGCGGAAGCAACGGTGTCGCCCCGGGGTGATAAGATCGTATTTACTTCCGACCGGTCAGGAGATCTTGAACTCTATACCTGCGATATAGATGGCAGCAATGTCAGGCAGGTGACCTTCGAACTGGGTTATGATGGCGGTGCCTTCTTTTCACCCGATGGTTCGATGCTTGTTTTCCGCTCTTCCAGACCTCAATCAGAAGACGAAATCAAGGAATACAAGGACTTGTTGGCTGAAGGGCTGGTCAAACCGACCAATATGGAGATCTATGTTTGCAATGTGGATGGCAGTAACCTCAGGCGGGTGACCAATCTCGGCAAAGCAAACTGGGCCCCCTTCTTTCACCCTTCCGGTGAAAAGATCATATTCAGCTCCAACCATGCCGGAGAAAGAGGATTCTCATTTAACCTCTTCATGGTTAACCTCGATGGTTCCGGTCTCGAACAAATCACCTACGACAAAGTGTTTGATGCTTTCCCCATGTTTTCCTATGACGGGAAACACCTGATCTTTTCTTCTAACAGGAACAACGGCGGAACAAGAAATACAAACCTGTTTATTGCAGAGTGGGTCGACTGAGAAACTGATCACCGACGATCATGGATAAGGAAGCCAGGCAAAAGGTATATGCTAAACTGGAAGAACTGAATATTCCCTATGAGGTGTATGAGCATCCTCCGTTGGATACCATTGAGGTTGCACTGAAATACTGGAAAGACATCGACTCGATGCATTGTAAGAATTTGTTTTTCCGGAACCATAAAGGGAACCGTCATTACCTAGTCATCATTAAAGATACTACACCTTTCTCCATTCACAGCCTGGAAAAAAAGCTCAGGCAGGGCAAACTGACCTTCGGATCGGAAAAGAGACTCCGCAAATACCTGGGGGTTAAACCGGGGTCGGTATCACCATTTGGGCTGATAAACGACAGCGAACACCACGTCTACCTGTTTTTGGACAAACAGTTGCTAAAGGCAGATAAGATCAGCTTTCATCCCAACGACAACACCGCCAGCCTGGTCATCCGTTTCAGTGATCTCATCCGCTTTTTGGAGCATTTGGGGAATGGATATGAATTTATTGATCCCACACCGGATGATGATTAGTTTTGTAAATTTGAGACCAATCCTAACCACAACGGGTTCTTTGCCCGCAACACCAGATGGAAAAACTGAAAATCAATGTCAATTCTGAAATTGGCAAATTAAAGGGGGTCATTGTGCATGTCCCCGGCGCCGAGGTAGAGAATATGACGCCTGAAAATGCTGAGCGTGCGCTTTACAGCGATATACTCAACCTGAATATAGCACTACCCGAATACCAGAACTTTGTCGGTGTGCTGAAAAAATATACCCAGGTCTTTGAAGTAAGGGATCTTTTATTTGACATCATTCATGAACAAGAGGTCAGGGAGAACCTGATCAGGAGAATCAGGGATGTGGAACACCGTACTGATGAGGATTTTTGCGGACAGTTGGCCGCGCTCAGTGACAGGGAGCTGGCGAGGCAACTGATTGAAGGTGTTGAAATGAAGAAAAACAACCTGACCCGCTATCTCGACGACGAGCATTACTGCCTCCACCCCTTGCCCAACTTCTTCTTTACACGGGATTCAAGCTTCACCCTTGGAAATTATGCCATGATCGCAAAAATGGCCAACAGTGTCAGGGACAGGGAGGCGATCATTATGGAAACGATCTTTAAGTACCATCCCCTTTTTGAAACTAAATCGGTAAATCCGGTATCCCGTTTTGACAGCTCTGCTATGGGAACAATTGAAGGCGGGGATGTTATTGTTGCCAGGGATGATATTTTACTCGTAGGATCCGGTATGAGGACTACAACGCAAGGCATCGATGCGCTGATCGAATTTCTAAAGGGAAGCAAAGGCAGAAAGCATATCCTTGTCCAGGAATTGCCGCACAAGCCGGAGTCATTCATTCACCTTGACATGACATTTACCTTCCTGGATCGTAACCAGTGTATGATCTTTGAACCGCTGATACTGCATTCAACACGGCACCTCACCATTCATATTACTTTACAGGATGGAGAGGTGATCTCTATCAGGGAAGAATCCAATCTGCTGAAAGCACTTAAAAAACTGGGGATGGACCTGGAGCCGGTACTTTGCGGCGGTGAGGGCGGCATGACTGTACAGGAGCGTGAACAATGGCAGAGCGGCGCGAACTTTTTCGCTGTTGAACCGGGTAAGGTCATCGGTTATGCACGCAATACCAGAACCATTGAAGCCCTGAATCAAAAAGGTTATGAGGTGCTTACCGCCAGGGATATCCTGCAGGGCAAAACGTCGGCAGATCATTATGAGAAAGCCGTGATCACCATCACCGGCAATGAATTGTCCAGGGGAGGCGGTGGTGCACGTTGTATGACCATGCCTTTACACAGGGAAGAAGTGAAATGGTAATGAGCAACAGGAAAAACCGTTCCTAAGCATCGGATTAATACCTCTACCTATTAACAAGATCAGAACATATTATGACGAGCATCCCCTGACAGTGATTCTCCTGTCGGGATTGTTTTTCAGGTTGCTGGCTGTGATTTTTTCAAAAGGTTTTGGCTGGATTGACGACCAGTTCCTGGTCATCGAAATTGCCCAGTCCTGGGTTGATGGTACCGATTATTACCGCTGGCTGCCAGGCACGGAGGGCAGTGAGGGTCCGAAAGGTTTTAGTTTCTTCTATGTCGGGATTCATTATTACCTGTTCAGGTTGCTGGAATTCGTCGGTATGACCGATCCCGGATCAAAGATGTTTGTGGTGAGGGGGGTACATGCCCTCTGGTCACTTTTGATTATTTATTACGGATACAAACTGGCCAGGGTTTATGGTTCCGATCGTTCAGCCCGGCTTGTCGGCTGGCTGCTTGCACTCTTCTGGATCTTCCCCTTTCTGAGTGTCAGGACCCTGGTTGAATACGCCAGCATCCCATTCTTCATGATCGCCCTCTATCATACAGTAGCTTGCGGAAAAGATTGCCTGTGGGCAAAATGGCTGTGGATTGGATTCTTGTTCGGGCTGGCAGTGAATGTGCGTTATCAAACCGCGCTGATCGGGCTGGGTGCGGGCATCGCGATGCTGATCCAATCCCGCTGGAAGGAAACCTTCTTTATGGCCATAGGAGGTATACTCTCGCTGGTCTTGTTCCAGGGGGTAGTGGATTTTGTCGTCTGGGGAGAACCCTTCGTTCAGATGAAGGCCTATATTGGTTATAATGTCTCTGCGGCAGGAGAATATACGATAGGTCCGTGGTATCACTACCTGCTTTTCCTGCTGGCGGCGATCATCCCTCCGGTCAGCCTGTTCATGTTTGCCGGATTCCTCAGGAGCTACAAAAAAATGCTGATCCTATTCATTCCAGTCTTGTTGTTTATCATTTTTCATTCATGGTATCCCAACAAACAGGAGCGGTTTATTGTAACCATCATCCCATTGCTCTTCATTTCGGGAGTTATCGGTTGGAAAATACTTGTGGAAGAAGCCTTTAATCCCCCTTTCATGCAGAAGATCATCCGGGGGTCCTGGATCTTTTTCTGGATAATCAATTTCATTCTGCTGATGCCCATCAGTATGATGTATTCCAAAAAAGCCCGCGTCGAAAGCATGGTTTACCTGAGTCAGTATCCATCGGTGGATTATTTTATTATTGAGGATATCAACAAAGATGTTTTGCGTTTCCCTCCACAGTTTTACCTGGGACAATGGGCCTATTATGAGGCAATTATGAAAAAGGATGACTACGATTCTTTTGCCAGGCGGATGAAGCAGTTGCCTGAAAACAAACAACCCCGTTTCATCCTCTTTTATCAGCCTAATGATATAGAACAACGGGTAGAACGAATGAAGAAGGTCTTTCCTGAATTAACCTTCGAGACAATGATTGAACCGGGGATGATGGATAAATTACTTCACTGGCTCAACCCCATCAATGACAATCAAAATATTTATATTTATCGCAACGGGGCAAGGGACCCCGAAATATCCGAAAACAACAATACCGATATCGGCAGGAAACACCTGGAATCTCATCACTTCCTGACTTATCAAACCGAT
>JARRQC010000229.1:0-6456 GCA_037382165.1 bacterium
TTGGCAGATTCAGGTAAATAATCTGTAAAAGGATGGCCAGCGCGAATAAAAGAACATAAAGATGATATTTCTTCTGAAGGATATTGTTCAGCACGAAAATGACCGGGAAGATGAGGATTACCCTGGAAATATCCATGAAGAGCAAGGGTCTGTACTGGTAGATGACAGGGTTCGCGAAAATGCCGATGATCAGGGCCATACTGACAGGTTTGTCAACCAGCATTTTCAGCCTCTTTTTATAAACGCCGCCTACTTCCTTACCGCCTTCCAGCTTCGTGGATGCAACAGTCCTGAAAATGAAAATAAGAAGCAGTATGAAAAGAACCTGGAAAATTACATGTCCCACATGCTGTTTGATATAAACGATCAAATAATCCAAATTCCCCTTATAATACTGCCACATTGATTTTGAAAGCACCCAATTGTCCTTTTTTGTAAAATCCAACCTGAAGAGTGGCTCCTGATTGGTATAAAAAATATCTTCCTGCTGGTTATTGATCTCGGATTTGAGGTCCGAAATAAAAGACTCTATATCAAGTTCTATGCTTGATATATTGTCGAGCAGCAATAAAATCGCGGCACTTCTTGAGTCCAATAATAAAAGGGTAGTATCAATCATCTGTTCCACCTCTTTGAATCGGGTATGGATGGTCTCTGTCATTTGTTCCCCATCAATGGATTTATCGAGCGTGCGCCAGTAGTCGAGTTCTTTTCTCAGAGATTCCCTGTTATCCGCCATATCTTCGAAGATCGACTGCAGTTCAGATTCAAATGATTTTACCTCCTTCAGGTTCAGTTCCCAGTAGATGATCTTCCCGTTCAGGTTCCGAACACTTAAAGTGGATACATTCACATTGGACACAACGAGAACGGAATCCATCTTTTTCATCAGTGTTTGACTCTGCTTCTCATAATCATCCAGCTCTTCTTTGGTAACCAAACCTTTAACCAGGTCCTTGGTGTTCAGGGTCAGCTCCGCAGATTTCCGGGAGATCTCAGAAAGGTCAACATCCTCAGCGACACTGGCAGAATCCTCTACCAGGCTGATGGTTTCCTGTGCGAAAGAGTTTAAGAATGGGATTAACAGGAAAGCGGTGAGCCATACATACAATACATTATTTTTCATAGGTCAGGTTGTTGTAATAATCCACTTTAAGGCCTCTAAAAATATAAAATTAGTGGAAGCCTGAGGAAAGATATTCAACTGCTCAGTCTATCCTGATTCCGTCGAATGTATAAAAAAAGGAGCGGGTAATCGTTATTGCCCGCTCCTGTCATCAATTTATAAAATCTGTCTACTACTTAAGTTTCCAGCTTGGGCCAAAGGTTGCACCTAATCCGAAACCCGCGGCAAGTTCAAGGTTCAAACCCCAGGTATCGCTCCGGTACCAGCGTCCGCCAACCTGGATACCAATGTCGAACAGAAAATCATCATCCCTGAAATTGAAACCGGCCCTGCACTGGAATAGAAATCCCGGTTGAGGTGTCTCGTGATGCTGAGATCACCCGAAGTGTATAAAGTGACTGGAGAAGCATTTCGGTTGTCTGATAGTAATATCATCGGTGAAGGACCGGCCGAAGAAAAAAGTCGTTAAGGATTCCGGTCAGGTGGCCGGATCCTAGACAGAAGAAATTGAAGCGCAGTACATTTCACAAGAGCTGGCTTAAAACCTGACCCGGTTTATGTCAGCGGGGAAGCCTAAACTTGATCCGAACCTTGGCTTATAGAAACTCGCCAGGAAACTTGATGTAACCCGTCACCGGCTTTCAGCGGCGATCAATCGGCAAAAGGGTATGAATTTGCAAACCACTACAGCGTAGAGTAAGTAAAGGAACTCATGAGGGATCCGGCGAACAGTGAAAGGAAAAATCACGACCTCGCTAATGAGGCGGGGTTTAATTCGAAAGCAAGTTTTTACAGGTTCTTCAGGCAATATACCGGTCATACCCCATCAGCATTCAGACGAAAAAAGAAACTGCCCAAGGTATAATTATACGATTGATCTTAATTTTGATCAGTATAAATACCTTAGGCAGCTAAAGTCTACAACCGAAATATACTTTCCTGTCTATTGTTCAATAACAGTTGCTTTGATCACAGGTTTCAACTGGTAATTATTGTTACCAGTTTTATTTACCGATTTGTCGGAATCAAAATCCAGAACAATTTTATAACTCTTGCCTGCGACCAGATCAGCATTCACTAATATTTTTAAGCCGGAAGTTTGCCCGCTTGGTGTTTTCAGCTCATGCGATGTTCCATCCTCAACGACGGTATTGTTTCCGCCAAGCAACAATCTGATTTGCGAAACCTTTTGTGTCGTGAGTACCGAATCGAATGCGATCAAGGTATCATTCCCAGCTGCGTAATCGAGCAAGTCATAAACACCTGCCTGGGTTTCCAGGTTGAGCTGAATTTTCAAGGCTGATATTGAAATTCGCGGTACCCGATTCAGGATTATCATCATCGTCCTTATTACAGCTAACAAGCAATCCCAGGAAAAAAACGGATAAAACAAGCAAAACAGAGGTTCTTTCAATAAATTTAGTCATGATTAAGTCAATTAAATTAATAATAATGATTTAGAAGGTTTATTCAAAACGAATGCAAATAAACAAAAAAATTATAATACGCTATAACATCAATTGATGACTTAAGGTTCATTGTCAAATGAAAGCATACCGAAAAAACTCCCTAAAGTAATTTCTTGTCCAGTTTTACTTCCAGGGAAATGGTGAAGAAGACATTGTCCTTGACGAAAGAATCATTTTTAGGATAAATCTCATCCGGACTGCGCAGCCACCTGGCTTCCAACCTGCAGGCGACAACCGGGACAGGCATATAATCGACATTGATTGAAACACCAGATGTCCTGAGGCCGTTATCCAGTTTTTCCAGATAGGTGACAGCGCCATACTGATCATCAAAGTATTCTCCGCGCAGTGAAGCGGCCCATTTTTCTGTAAAAGCATAGCGGGCGATGGCGGATACGACATACCAGGTATTATATTTCTCACTTTCTTTGGCCGATTGTTCCATGCCGATATCAAATCCGGCGAGCAGGCCAAACTGGCTGGTGAATTGCATCACGGCGAACAGGTTGCTGAAATACATCATCCTTCGGCTATAATCCGGTTCATCCGTCCCGACAAAGGTGCTCCAGTTCATGCTGTATTTCTCATTGGGCGTTATAATGAGCTGCGTACCGAAAGACAGCAGGGAGTTTCTTTCCACCATCTGAATTCGCTGCCAGCCGTTACATACAACCCCCATGATCTCCACTACATCTGAAGGGGTATAGATAACCTTCGCCCCGGTGAGGAAATAGGGGGAATTTTCGTTGGCGAGGGACCGTGTCAGCGTCCAGTTGTCCATGGCAACCGGGCTCTCAAAGCCGAGATGCGAAGGGAATACGCCGGCTTCCAGCCACAGGTTGTTTCTCTTATTTAGGGAGATGCCCGCATAAGCCTCATAAATATTCTTCAACACACCGGGTTCCGCAGCGTAATTATCGTTTGCATAAGTTCCCGTATGCAGTTTCAGGCTGGCCCTGTACTTTGCCTGATCTATCGATAAACCGATATAGGCAAGGTTGACATTGAACTCATTATGCCTGTTATAACTGTAAAAGAAAGGTTGTTTGGTATTCGTCGTGGGTTGGTTGATGTCATAAGAGTAGAAAACACCCAGGTAGCCCGAGAGTGTCAATTCAGGTGTTTCTGCCCACGGGCTTTCTTCCTGTGCCAAAGCAGGTTGCTTCAGCACTGTCAACAGGAACGCTGAAGTGATCAGCCAAATCCATTTCATAAGTCAGGTTTTGCCTTCCAAATGTAGCAAAAGCCACCAAAAGGACCCCAATTTTGCATTTATCTTTTCAGTGTTCGCAACACAAGCTTTTCCTGTATCCTTGCCGGAAGGTAGGAAAGGAGGCTCACCAGCGGGTTATGGTTGATGTTGTAGACTGTTTTAGGATGTTTACCAATACCGGCCTTCAGGACAACTTCCGCCACCCGGTCGGGTGTGACCACCCTGCCGATATATTTGGGTACGGACTGAAGGAACTCATCAAAAACTGCTTTGAAGCGCGTTTCAGTTAATTTATTTTGATAATGAATCGTTTCCTCCAGTATTTGAGTTTTCATGGCACCTGGCCTGATAAGTATGCTTCTGATACCCTGGGTTGCCAGTTCCAGCCGGATGGCCTGGAAAAGCGATTCCAGTGCCTGCTTGGATACGGCATACGGTTGGAAAGGGGAGGGGACTTTATAGCTCTCGCTGCTGATAACGATCAGCCGGCCGCCTGTCATCAGGGGCGTGAAATATTTTGTAAGGCTGGATAAGGCCAGAACATTCACTTCAAGGATCCTGCCGAGCTTGATACTGCCGGCTTCCGATAGCGGATAAAAATCAAAAATACCGGCATTGCTGACAAGCACATCAATTTGTGAGGTGAGCTTACGGATGGTTTCGGCAGTTTGTTGAATTGATTTCTCTTGTGTAACATCCATCTTAAGCACCCTGAAATGTTTGTCCCGTGGAAGCGTATCAAGTAAAGTTTCGTCCCTATCGGTGGCGAATACCCTGAACCCTTCCCTGGTATACCTGAGTGCAATGGCCTTTCCCAGGCCTCTTCCGGCACCAGTGATGAAGACTGTTTTTTTATCAGCCATAAGAATCATCTCAAAATTAGAAATATAATCCTTCTTAGGAACACGCTTATCGCACGTGACTTGTAATTGTCATATTGTTGTGGGTTTATCACCCGTCAGACCTGGTAATTTTATACTTTCGCAGAAAATTTCTGCACACCGAAAAGACGGAAAAATCTTTCGGCAGGAAGCTGTGAAAACTACGCAAATCAAGCACGATGTCAAAGAACCTCTATATCGCCGCCGCTGAAGCCGAAGCCGGCAAATCCCTGGTTGTGCTGGGCATTATGGATTTCCTTTCCCGGCATGTGACGAGGATTGGATTCTTTCGTCCCATTGTCCGCTCAGCGCAAGAGATGGATAACCATATCCGGCTGATATATAAACAATTTAACCTGAATTTCGATTACCAGGACATGTATGGCCTGACGAGTGAGGAAATGAACCAACTGATCAGGGATGGTGACAATGACGGAATCCATACCCTCATTCTCAACAAATACAAGAAGCTGGAAAGCGCCTGCGACTTTGTGCTCATTGAAGGGAGCGATTTCAGGACGCACCTCAGCAGTTATGAATTCGACTTCAACGTACAGGTAGCTAAAAACCTGAGCAGCCCCATCATCGCGGTGGTCAGCGGGCAGCATAAGAATGTGCCTGAAGTGGTAGATTCGGTGCAGGTGATGAAGGAAGTGCTGAAACGGGAAAAATGCCAGCAACTCGGGACTATTGTCAACAGAGCTGATCCGGCGGCAGTATCCGATATTCAATCTCAACTGGACAAAGCCAAATCGGAGGGAGAACTTGATTTCGTCATTCCCGAACAATCCTCTTTCCAGAAAGTCACTATCCGGCAGATCGCAGAATCTTTGGGTGCAAAACGGATCTATGGGGAGAAGGAACACCTTAATTTTGTGGTGAACGACCTGAAAGTGGCCGCCATGGGCATTGATAATGTACTGAGGTATGTCAAAGAAGGTACTTTGATGATCACTCCTGCCGATCGTCTTGACATTCTTGGTACGCTGTTTGTCACCCTGTTGTCCGGGACCTATCCCAAGATATCCGGTATACTGATCACGGGGGATATCCCGTTGAGTAAGGAATTTATGCGGCTGCTGGAAGGGTTGAAGCAGATGCCCATCAATATTCTGAAAGTGGAAGACCATACTTTCGCCACGGTCATGAAGATCGAAAAGATCAGGTCAGTGATTATGCCGGAAAACCAACAAAGGGTAGTTGCCGCGCTGAGCCATTTTGAAAAGTATGTAGATACAATGCAGCTGAGGGAAAGCATTGCCATCAGCAGATCGGTAGCTGTTTCCCCGCTGATGTTCGAATATGAGCTGTTTGAAAGGGCACGGGCGCACCGGAAACATATTGTGCTTCCTGAAGGCCTTGACGATCGCATCTTACAGGCCACCGAAATCCTGATGAAAAGGAATGTCGTGGATATTACGCTCCTGGGTAATGAAGATGAAATCTTTAAAAAAGCAGCTTCTTTACGTGTCAACCTGGATAAGGTCAATATCATCGATCCTTATGACAATGACCTGGTACCTGAATATGCATCGACTTATTTAAAACTCAGGGCGCATAAGGGGATCACCAGGGACACGGCGGTAGACCTGATGCATGATGTGAGTTACCTGGGAACGATGATGGTCTATAAAGGCCATGCCGACGGGATGGTTTCCGGTGCGGCACATACCACACAACACACCATCCGCCCGGCTTTTGAATTCATCAAAACCAGGCCGGGGGTTTCGATCGTTTCCAGCTCTGTCCTGATGTGTATGCCCGACA